>NZ_PPRD01000001.1 GCF_002902575.1 Staphylococcus croceilyticus
ATAATTTTCAGCTCCAGTATAATGTATATTAATTAATATTATAGTTTAAGCATATAGACATAGTAAATTAAAATATTAAAACTGCAATTGTTATTTTAATTTAAGGTGATTCATTAACAAATATCTGCTTTATTTTCAAACGGTAAAGTAATCCTTTATTTTTTCGAAAGTTTTCCCTCCTATCCCTTTAATTTCTTTTAGGTTATCAACACTATTAAATTGGCCATTTTTTTGTTTATATTCTATAATTTCTTTTACTTTTGTCGGTCCTATACCAGGTACATTTAACAAATCACTTTCAGTAGCAGTATTCAAATTCACTTTAGTCAGTGTAGAATTATTTTGAGTAGAAGGTTTCACATTTGAATTAGTACTAGTAGTTTGGCTTGAAGAAGATTGATTTGCATCATTTTTAGAAGGAACATTAATCATTTTTTGATCAGTTAGCTTTTCAGATAAATTAATTTGAGTTACATCTGCCTCTTTTAAAAGTTTAGCCTTTTTTAAAACATCATTGACCCTATCTGAGCCTTTCATTTCATAAACATCGGGTTTCTCGACTGCCCCTTTAATATCAACTAATACGGTTTTGTTTTCTGATTCTTTTTTATCTGAACTATCACTTGCAGGATTTTTATTTTTAGTTTGGTTGTTACTTCCATGTTTATACATTTCGCTATTATTAGTTGAAGATTTTGCTAAATCATTATTCAATGTAGTTTCTGAATTGTCCTCTCCTTTGAAAAATATTAAGAAAATCCCAACTGAAACAACACTAATTGCTATTATAATTTGAACTTTCCATTTTAAAATAAAATTGATTATATCAGTCATATTATTAAACAAAAAACTCATCTCCTTATATGTATAAACGTATAAGGAAACGAGTTTACTATAAAAAATTATTTATGAACGACGAAAAATAGTCTTTCTCCATTTTCATCATGATTATTAATATCAAAATCTACAAATGTTTCAATTTTAGAAAAGCCAGCTTGTTTTAGTAAATTATGATAATGTTGCTCTTCAAAAGTTCTTTGATAATGAGATTCATCAAATCTATGATAACTGCCATCAGTATTTTTAATGAAAAAGCTCATATCATGATATACACTATAAGGCTCTTCCCCAGCAATAGCTTCCCATGCAAGGAAAGTATCATTAGTTTCGTCTATATAACATTGATTATTGAACAGCGTATTCATTTTAAAAATAGTATGAACATCAAAAATGAAAACTCCAGAATCTGATAGATGATTATATACACAATTAAATGTATCAAATACTTCCTCGTCATCTGGTAAGTAATTCAGTGAATCACAAAATATTGTTATGACATTAAACGTTTTATTTAATGAAAAATCGGTCATATCTCCTTCTAACCAAGTAACTTGATTAGATTTATTAGCAGCAATGGATAGCATGTCACTACTTAAATCCATTCCCGTAACCGTTCCAATAGAAGTAAGTAACGATGTTAAACTTCCTGTGCCACAGCCGATATCAAGTACATCTAGTTTATCTGTAAAAGGCTGTGCATAATGCTTAACTATAGCAAACCACTTATCATACGGTTGGTCTAAAGTTAATTGATCGTATACTGTACTCATTCCAACATACTGAGTCATATTAATAAACTGCCTGTTCGTATGTTTTTATTGGCGCGTCTTGATATAATTTCTCAATATTATAGTAATTGCGTTCATCTTTATGGAATATATGTACTACAACATCAGCTAAATCAATTAATACCCAACGAGCACTTTGATATCCTTCCATACGTTTAACATCGATATCTTGCTCATGAGCAGCTTCCTTAACAGCTCTAGCGATTGATTGTACTTGTCTTTCATTATTACCATGACAAACCACAAAGTAATCAGTCATATCACTAATACCTTGCATACTAAGAGAAACAATATCTTCCGCTTTTTTGTTTTCTGTCGCATTGACAGCAATATTTAATAATTCTTCTGAATTCATTTAATCATCCTTTATTCTTTGATCACTATAATTATAATAGTTTAAACATGAAATCGTTGCGCCGAATACTGTAATATCTTTACCAATTAAAAATAAAACTGTTCGCTTAGATATTTCATAAATTGTTTTATCTAAGCTACCTTGATTGTATGCCATATCTCGGATTTCTTCAACTCCGGGGGTCTTTCTTCCAGGCTCAATGTAATCAGCTATAAAGACTAATTTTTCAGTTTTAGTCATTTCTTTACGACCAGTAGTATGATTTTTTATAGCTAATAATACTTCTTCGTCTTGAACATTATATTCAGATTTCATAATTGCTGCACACACTGGTCCATGTAAGATCTCGCTGCCATAATTTAATAATTCACTATCTAAATCGTGTTGACGTACGATTTGATACATACTACTTAAATCATCATATTTGCAATAATCATGCAAGACGCCTGCTAATTCAGCTTTTTCTTTGTCACCATCATAAATTTCAGCAAGTTTAACTGCTGTTTCAGCAACTCTTAATGAATGTTTAAATCTTTTTTCAGGCAATTTATCTTTAACTAATTCAACAGCTTTTTTAATTTTCATAAAATCCTTCCTCTCTAATATAGTTATTAACCTTTCGAGGGACTAAGACATTTATTGTTTCTTTATTTTTTACGCGTTGTCTAATCATAGAAGAACTAATATCCATACGAGGAATAGTAATAGAAACCATATCCTCATCAACTGTTTGATGATCTACGCCACGATTAACAATAATAAAAGTAATTAACTGTTTTAATTCTTCAATTTTATACCATTTATCTAATTGCTCATATTGATCAGTGCCAATGATGAAATAGAATTTAGCATTAGGTTCAATATTAACTAGGTCTTTTAAAGTGTCATACGTATAACTTTGCCCTTTTCTTTGTAATTCAGCTTCACAAATTTCGCCAAAGCCTAGTTCACTTATTACCATCTCAATCATATTCATTCTATATTTCGCATCTAAATAATCTTCATGACTTTTTAGAGGCGCCATATAACTAGGTAAGAAATAGAATTTATCAGGTTTAATAATAGAATGCACTTCATTAGCTACTAACATATGTGCAGTATGAATTGGGTTAAATTGACCACCATATAAAACGATTTTGTTTGCCATAACTTATGGTAAAGTGATTTCTTTATTTTCTTCAGATTCTCTGTAAATCACAATCATAGAACCTATGACTTGCACAACTTCACTATTAGTAGCTTCACTTAAACTAGTTGCTAGTTCATTCTTATCATCAAAGTTATTTTGTAATACATGAATTTTAATCAGTTCTCTATTTTCCAGTGTATCATCAATTTGAGCAATCATATTTTCATTAATTCCAGCTTTACCGATTTGAAAAATAGGATCAATGTTATGAGCTAAACTTCTTAAATATCTTTTTTGTTTTCCAGTAAGCATATTATTCTCCTTTTAAATTTTTTAGTACTGCATATTTCATTTCTTGAATATTTGCTTGTTTTCCAGTCCAAATTTTGAAACTTTCTGCACCTTGATAGACAAACATATCTAAACCATTATAAATTTGGTTTCCTTTAGCTTCAGCTTCTTCTAAGAAAGGCGTTTTATAAGGGATATATACAATATCGCTAACTAAGGGGTTGGGTGATAAATGTTTTAAGTTAATGACATGCTCTTTATTCTCATCCATACCAGCAGGCGTTGTATTAATTATAATATCGAATTCATCTAAATGCGTCTCAGCTTGTTCAAGTGAAATTGCATTAATATCTAATGTCCAAGATTCAAAACGACTCATTGTTCTATTTGCCACTGTTAATCTTGGTTGAACGAACTTGCTCAACTCATTTGCAATGCCTTTACTCGCCCCTCCAGCACCTAAGATTAATATATAAGCATTTTCTAAATCAGGATAGACTTGTTTTAAACCAGTAACATATCCTAGACCATCAGTATTATATCCAATCCATTTACCATCAACTATTTTTACAGTATTAACTGCACCTACAGTTTCTGACTGTTCATCAATCTCATCTAAATAAGGAATGATACGTTCCTTATGTGGAATGGTGATATTGAAACCTGAAATGCCTTTTTCTTCCATAATTTCTCGGATTTGATCGAATCGTTCTACTGGAATATGCAATGCTTCATATGAATCGTTCATGTCTAATGCGTGAAAATTAGCATTATGCATGATTGGAGATAATGAATGTGAGATTGGATCACCTATTACGGCATATTTCATTTAAATTACCACCTTACATTATAGAGTTACGTAATACTACATCAACATTCTTAGGAACTCTAACTATTACTTTTGCGCCTGCTTCAATAGTAATAAAGCCTAATCCAGATATCATCACATCTCTTTTTTCTTTACCCGTTTCTAATCGGACTGCTTTAATATTGCTCATATCAAAATTGCTGGCATCTTTTGGAGGCGTTAATACATTACCAATTTGATTACGCCATAAATCATTTGCTTTTTCAGTTTTAGTACGATGAATATTTAAATCGTTGGAGAAATAGCAAACTAATGGACGCTTGCCTCCACTGACATAGTCAATTCTAGCTAAACCACCGAAGAATAGTGTTTGCCCTTCGTTTAACTGGAAGACGCGCTGTTTAATTTCATTTTTAGGTACAACTATTTTTAATTCTTTTTCAGTGACATAATGCGTCATTTGATGTGCTTGTATAATACCTGGTGTATCATACATAAATGTACGTTCATCAAGTGGAATATCTATCATATCTAGTGTTGTACCTGGAAATCTTGAAGTTGTAACGACATCTTTTTCTCCAACACTTTGTTCAATCAACTTATTAATAAGCGTAGATTTCCCTACATTTGTTGTCCCAACGATATAAACATCACTATTATCACGGTGATGATCAATGGCTGCTAATAAATCATCAATCCCCCAACCTTTATGGGCAGAGATTAATACAATTTCTTCAGCCTCTAAGCCGTATTTTCTTGCTGTTCTTTTAAGCCATTCTTTTACACGACGTTTATTTATTTGTTTAGGTAATAAATCCAACTTATTAGCTGCTAGAATGATTTTTTTATTACCTACAATACGTTTAATAGCATTGATAAAAGAACCTTCGAAATCAAAGATATCTACTACGTTAACAATAATACCTTTACGGTCAGCTAAACCATTAAGTAAATTTAAAAAATCATCGCTGTCCATTCCGACATCTTGAATTTCGTTATAGTTCTTAAGTCTAAAACAACGTTGACAAATTACATCATCTCTAAATAAATTATGTTCTGGCACATAACCAGGCGCATTTTTATCTTCAGATTGAAGAGGTGCGCCACAGCCTATACATTTTAAAGTTTCATCCAATCAATTTTCCTCCCATTTAATGTATCCTTTATTTTTAAAATAATTTAATAAACGACGTTCGATAATTCTATTAAATTTAGTAATAAATCCATCTGTTCTTTTTACTGGAACAACCATAATAGTATACAACCCATTGCGATTACCACCAAAAACATCTGTAAGCATTTGGTCACCAATAACAATCGTTTCTTTAGGTTGAATACGCATTTGTTTAATCGCTTTTTTGAAAGCTTTACCCATAGGTTTACGTGCTTTAAAGATAAAGTCCACATTTAAGTCCTTAGAAAAACTTGCTACACGATCTTCATTATTATTTGACACTATAGTAATAGTAATACCTAAGTCATTGGCTTTTTTAAACCATTGTTTAATTTCAACTGTAGGAGATTTCACGTCCCATCCTACTAATGTATTATCTAAATCTGTAATAATGCCTTTGAACCCTGCTTTTGCTAATTTTTCAATATCTATTTCAAAAACAGATTTAACGTAATCATTAGGCATAAAATATTTTTTAATTAAACCCATAATCTTCACCTTTAATAATTTTTTATAGTTCAGATACTAATTTTTTAACAATTTTACTTGATGATTGAGCTGCTTTTCCTAAAAATTCTTCAAAAGACATTTCAGCCTCTCCATTAGCTAAATCTGAAACAGCACGTGTAACAATAAATGGTACTTTAAATTGATAACAAGTTTGTGCAATTGCTGTAGCTTCCATCTCAACAGCCATTGCAGTTGGAAATTGGCGTTTAATAGTTAAACGTTGCTCCGCACTGCCAATAAAGCTATCACCACTAACAATTGGGCCAACTTTAGCAGTTAAATCTTGATTAATAACAATTTGTTCAGTTAATTTTAATAGTTTTGAATCTGCATTAAATTTAGCAGGCATTTGAGGAATTTGGCCATATTCATAACCAAATGCAGTTGCGTCAGCATCATGATAAATCACTTCATTACTAATTAGAATATCACCTACTGCTAAACTTTCATCTAACGCGCCTGCAGATCCTGTATTAATGATGATACGAGGATTGAACTTTTCAATTAATAAAGTTGTTGATATAGCAGCGTTGACTTTACCTATACCACTTTGTGTTAGCACAACTTCTTTGTCGTTAAGTTTACCTCTGTAGAATTTTGCATGAGCTGTAGTAATTTCACTCATCTCTACTAATTTATCTTTTAAAATAGCTACTTCTTCTTCCATAGCTCCTATAATTCCAATCATATTTACACCTCTATTTTCATCTTAGCATAAGCTATTTTATCACAATTTTATAGTCATCACGACCAAGATAAGTTAATTACGCAATAAATAATAGTTCTTTAATTTTCAAAAAGAAAAAACCTCTACACTGCTGAGAGCGTAGAGGTTTTAATTAAATTAGCCTTTCCATAGAGTGGCTAAATCTTGTAATGAGAATATTCCAGTGATAATCGTTACTACTACCGCAAGTATCCCGAATACAAGCATCCAAGTTGGATGTTTATAATCGCCAACAACTGATTTCTTACGGCTTGCGATAAGGATAGCTCCTAATGTGATAGGTAAAATCCAACCATTAATAGCTCCTGCAATAATCAATAAGCTTACTGGTTTGCCAATAAACAAGAAGATTAACGTTGATACAACGATAAAAATAATAACGATTAGATTATTTTTATTAACCATTGATTTATGTAACGTTTTTAAGAACGTTGCACTAGTGTATGCAGAACCGATTACAGATGACATCGCTGCTGCGAAGATAACAACACCAAAAATGTTCTTACCAATAGGTCCAATTGCATGTTCAAATACTGATGCTGGTGGATTGTCTGCACTTAGTGTGACACCAGTTACGACTACACCTAACACTGCTAAGAAAAGTAACGTTCTCATAATACCAGTAGTTAAAATACCCGCAACAGCAGAGCGGTTAACAAATGGTAAAAATTGTTGGCCTTTCATACCTGAATCAAGCAATCTATGTGCCCCAGCGAATGTGATATATCCTCCTACCGTACCACCAACTAATGTAATAATTGGTAGAATCAATTTAATAGGATGTTCTGGTGCTACTGTACGAACCAATGCTTCTCCATATGGTGGATTAGATACAACCATGACATATGCCACAACAAGTATCATTACAACACCTAAAATCATTGATACAACGTCCATAATTTTTTGACCACTTTTACTTACGAAAATTAAAATTGAGAAAATCGCTGTAATAGCAGCGCCCCATTTAATATCTAAGCCAAACATTGCGTTTAAACCAAGACCTGCACCAGCAATATTACCTATATTAAACGCCAATCCCCCAAAAGCGATTAATAATGAAATTACCGTACCTAAGCCAGGTAAAACTTTGTTTGATACCTCTTGACCTCGTAAACCAGTTACTACAAGTACACGCCAAATATTGATTTGTGCGCCAATATCAATAATAATCGATATTAATATTGCAAAAGCAAAACTAGCATAAAATTCTGCGGTAAATACTGCAGTTTGTGTTAAGAAAGCTGGACCAATAGCTGACGTAGCCATTAAAAAGACTGAACCATAGAGTAAACGTCTATGATTTTTCGTGAATTGGAATTCTTTCTCGTTAGTTTTTGGTTTTAAATTTTCTCCCATCTTGGAACCCCCCCTATAAGGATTGAATATCAATGCCTTCTTTCGTTAATTTTTTTCTGATTTGTGATACAAAATCTAATGCATGAGCGCCATCACCATGCACGCAAATAGTATCAGCTTTTAAATCAATTTCTTTCCCATTTTTACTAATCACCTTATTTTCAGTAACCATTTTAATCACTTGATCTAATGCCTCATCAGTGTCTGTGATGACTGCATCATCTTCTTTACGACTGACTAATTGACCATTATCTTCATAACGTCTATCTGCAAAGACCTCTGAAGCAGTTTTGAGACCAACTGACTCAGCTTCTGAAATTAATAAAGAATTAGATAAACCTACTAGAATTAATGATGAATCAAAGTCATATACAGCTTGCGCAATAGCATGTGCAATGTCTTTATCTTTAGCACCCATATTGTATAAAGCACCATGCGGTTTCACGTGGTTAATACGTGTGCCATGTGCTTTGCAAAAACCTTCTAAAGCGCCTAGTTGATAAATCATTAAATTGTAGACTTCTTGTGGCGCAATATCAATGTTTCTACGTCCGAAACCTTTTAAATCTGGTAAACCAGGATGTGCACCAATACTTACGCCATTGTCTTTAGCGATTTTTACAGTATCATTCATCACATTTTCATCACCTGCATGAAAACCACAGGCAACGTTAGCAGATGTGATTAATGGAATAATATCTTTATCCCCGCCAAATGAGTAATTACCAAATGCTTCGCCTAAATCACAATTCAAATCAATTTTCATTAAAGCTCAACTCCTTTGATAATTTGATGTTTTTCAAGGAATTTAATATCTACATCTTTCGCATCGCCATCAGCATACAATGGATAGCTTAATACCGCATATAAAAAGTCTGCAGTTGTTGAAAATCCTTCAATCACCATTTCATCAAGCGCCACTTTTAATTTTTTAATCGCATTTTCACGATTAGCATCTTTAACAATAACTTTAGCTACTAAAGAATCGTAATATGGTGACACTTGGTAACCAGGATATAATAGAGAATCTACACGAATATTAAATCCTTGTGGTAAATGTAATTTTTTAACTTTACCGGGTGTAGGTTGGAATTTCTTCTCAGGATTTTCAGCATTAATACGTGCCTCAATGACATGACCATTAAACACAATATCTTCTTGAGTGAAAGGTAATTCACCGTGTTGAAGTAAGTAAAGTTGTGCTTGTAATAAATCTCTATCAGCACGCATTTCAGTTACAGTATGTTCTACTTGGATACGTGCGTTCATTTCTATGAAGTAATGCGCATCTTCTGTAACTAAGAATTCGATTGTACCTGCACTTCTATAATTAGAAGCTTTAGCTACTTTAACAGCATCTTCACAAATTTGTTTGCGTCGTTCTTCTGATAAAGCTGCACAAGGTGATTCTTCGATTAATTTTTGGTTTTTACGTTGAACAGAACAGTCACGTTCACCTAAATGAACATAATTTTCTTTACCGTCACCAATGATTTGAACTTCTACGTGTTTTGCCACTGGGATGAATGCTTCAACGTATACACGATCATCGTTAAAGTATTTCTGTCCTTCACTTTTAGCTTCTTTTAAAGACTTCTCTAATTGTTCAGGTTCTTTAACGATACGAATACCCTTACCGCCACCACCACTAGCAGCTTTTAATACAACTGGATAACCAATCTCTTTAGCTAATTCTTTAACTTCTTCTACTGAATTAACTGCACCAGATGAACCAGGTATAACAGGAACCCCTGCAGAATCAACAGTTTGACGAGCAGTGATTTTGTCACCCATCATTTCCATTGTTGTTTTATTAGGACCGATGAAATGGATATCATTTTCTTCAACCTTTTCAGCAAAAGTTGTACTTTCAGACAAGAAACCATATCCCGGATGAATTGCATTAGCGCCAGTAATTTCAGCAGCACCAATAATACGTTCAATATTTAAATAACTATCTAATGGGTTAGCTTCTCCAATACAAACAGCTTGGTCAGCAAGGCTAACGTG
The DNA here is from genome assembly GCF_002902575.1 of Staphylococcus croceilyticus. GTDB lineage: Bacteria > Bacillota > Bacilli > Staphylococcales > Staphylococcaceae > Staphylococcus > Staphylococcus croceilyticus. The sequence goes on from NZ_PPRD01000001.1 coordinate 9,989, forward strand.
TAGGCTTTTTTCGTCCCCTTTAGCGTATATCGCAACAGTTTCAATGCCCATTTCACGACACGCTCTAATGATACGGACCGCGATTTCTCCTCTGTTAGCTACTAAACAACGATACATACACAAGTTCCCCCTTATTTGACTTTAACTAGTACTTGATCATATTCTACATTTGTTCCATGATCTACAACGATTTCAGCTACTTCTCCATCAACGTCACTAGTCACTTCATTCATGACTTTCATTGCTTCGATATAGCCAATAACATCGCCAGATTTAATTTGATCGCCTACTTTAATTTGAGGTTCAGTTAGTTCTTTACTATCTTGTAAGAAGAACGTACCGACCATAGGTGATTTGATTTCTTGAGCGCTTTCATTTGTACTATCACTTTGACTTTGAGTTGAAGCCTCATCATTTGAATTTGTACTTTGTACAGTTTGTGAAGGAGCACTTGCATTACCTTGAGTTTGAATGCCTTCTGTAAAGTCTAATTCTAATTCACTTTTATTATCTTTAAACTTAAAGCGTTTAACTCCGTTTGATTTTACTAAATTAATGACCTCTTCTATCTTTTTAATATTCACTAATTATTCCTCCTCAATTATTTTTGCCAATTTATGTGATGTTGGTCTCATAGTTTGAATATTATAAATTGGTTCTTTTTCAATACTATTAAGCAATTTATTAAAATCTTCATCAAATTCTTGTAAATTTTGATTAGCATCTTCAGTTGAAATCCATTTAAATTGAATTTGATTACCTGGTTTAAACTGAGCTAACTTATTTAAATCAAGTTGACTCACTGTAGCTATTTTTGTGTAGCCTCCAACCGTTTGTTTATCATTTAATAGAATGATTGGATTGCCATCATTTGGCACTTGAATACTACCTAAAGCTACAGGTTCAGATATAATATCAGCACCTTCTTTAGGCGCAATATTATCACCAATTAAACGGTAACCCATTCTATCTGATTGATCAGAAATTTTGTATTGGCCTTCAACTAAGAGGTTTCTTTTTTCTTCTGAAAATGCTTCAAATTGTGGCCCTTCTAAAATATGAATAATATTATCTTCAGGTATAGCGTCATAATCAAGCGTTTTACCTAAATTACTTTTATAAGTGTCATTACACTTAACTTTAATAACATCATCCTTTTTCAAAGTTCTGCCTTTATAACCACCAATTTGACTTCTAGTATGTGTTGAATAACTATCTGCAACTTCAATGATATCTAGTGGGCGACCAAAGAATAAATAGCCACGAGCGCCTTCTACAACAGAACCAATTTCAAGTTTATCGCCTTTAGCAGCAAACAATACTGTATTATGTGCGACGTCTTGTTGATTCAACTTAGCAGTACATTCGCCACCAGTAATAACGAAAGTATTATCTTCTTTAAATTCAATCGTTGGACCTATAACTGTAAATTCAAGACTTGGTCCATCGTTATTAATTAAAGCTTGACCTACTTTGAAACTATTTTGATCCATTGCACCAGCACCTGAAAATCCTAAATGTTGGTAACCATAACGCCCTAAATCTTGTACAGTAGTAAAGAGACCAGGCTTAATAATTTTAATACTCATGATTATTAGTCACCCACTTTTCTTTATTAAATTTATTGTTAGCAATTTCAGATTCTATTTCTTTAAAAGTAGATTCATCAATCGCGTAAAATTTAATATAATCGCCAGCTTCGTAAAGCGTCATTGGATCAGAATATTGGTCAAAGACTTTTAAAGGCGTGCGACCAATGATTTGCCATCCGCCTGGAGAGTCTGATGGGTACAAACCTGTTTGATTATTAGCAATACCCACTGAGCCTGCATTAATCTTCACTCTTGGTTCAGAACGACGAGGCGTATGTAAACGTTCATCCAAGCCACCTAAGAATGGGAATCCAGGCATGAATCCTAGCATATAAATTAAATACTCATTCTCAGTATGGATATTAATTACTTCCTCAACACTTAAGTTATTATGGTTTGCAACTTCCTCTAAATCCGGGCCAACTTCTAAGTTATATAGTACTGGAATATGTATAACTTTCTTATTAGCATTCTCATCTGATGTTGAAAGTTCAATATGATCTAAATCTAATTGTGAGATAAGTTGTTCATAATCTAACTGTTTATTATCAAAGTTAATCATAATTGCTCGATATGAAGGTACAACATCTCTAATTGCTGAAATATTTTTTGAAAGTATGTATTGTGTAGTTGTATCTACATCTTGATAATTTTTTTCACTAATTTCTTCTTTGAAATAAAGTAAAATCGATTGTTCATTTATAACTTTAATTTCCAATGTGATGCCTCCCCCCTCTAAAAGCTATTTACATTTCTAAACAAATTTCACTACTAAATTAGCTTTGATTTATTTTAAAATGTGGTTAGCTTAGCTAGACATAAAACAATATTTATAAAAAAATTATAACATTTGTATATCGTAGTTGTTTAATAAGTATTTCAAATTACGAATAATAAAAAAAGTAAGGACAAAATTGTAATCGCTTACTTTATTGTATTCATAGTATTTATTTAGTTGTATTCACATAGTTATTTAGTTGTATTCACATAGTTATTTAAGCATATAAAATACAATTTGTCATGAAAAATTTATAATTTCTAAAAATATTTCGCCATA
>NZ_PPRD01000010.1 GCF_002902575.1 Staphylococcus croceilyticus
AAAAAAGTCTGATTTCCTCTTTGTCGCTTAATCTAATTATAATTAAATAATTTTTTTATTTATCAACCGATGTTTGCGTAGAACCATTAAAAAATGCTATAACATCCACCATTTCTTCATTTGTCCAATCTAAATCTAACGGATATTGATATTCCATATACTTTCCTCCTTTTAAAGAAATTTAAAAATAATAATTATCACTACTTCATTAATGCCCTTTTTATTCCTTATATATTCAAAAAAGGGTGGAACAATGAATTCTAAAGTGAATTCAAAGTCCCACCCTTCAAAGATGTGATGTTATTGAATAAATAGTCTAATTAACTAATTATTACATAGTGTGGATTGGTAATCCGATTGCTTTTTCAGCAGCTTCCATAGACATTTCACCTAAAGTTGGGTGAGCATGTACAGTTAATGCGATATCTTCTGCATTCATACCAGCTTCAATAGCTAAGCCTAATTCAGAAATGATATCTGAAGCGCCATTACCAGCAATTTGTGCACCGATAACAGTTCCATCTTCTTTTAATGTGATAAGTTTAACGAAACCAGTAGTATCGTCTAATGATAATGCACGGCCATTACCAGCATAAGGGAATTTAGATGCTTTATAATCTAAACCTTCTTCTTTAGCTTGAGCTTCAGTGTAACCAACTTGAGCTAATTCAGGTTCAGTGAAGCATACAGCTGGCATACCGATGTAGTCAACTTCTGAAGCTTGTCCTGCGATAGCTTCAGCAGCTACTTTAGCTTCATAGCTTGCTTTGTGAGCAAGTGGTAAACCAGGAACGATATCACCAATTGCATAAATGTTGTCGATAGAAGTACGGCTTTGTTTGTCTACTTCTAATAATCCACGATCTGCGAATTTAAGACCTAATTCTTCTAAACCTAATTCGTCAGTGTTTGGACGACGACCAACTGTTACTAATACGTAATCAGCTTCGATAGTTTTTTCTTCACCTTTAGCTTCGTAAGTAACTTTAACGCCATTTTCAGTTTCTTCAGCATTTTTAGCCATTGCTTCAGTAATGATTTCAACGCCTTTTTCTTTCATACCTTTTTTAACTGGTTGAACCATTTGTTTTTCGAATCCACCAAGAATTTCTTTAGCGCCTTCTAAAATTGTAACGTCTGAACCAAAGTTAGCAAATGCAGTACCAAGTTCTGAACCAATGTAACCGCCACCTACAACGACTAATTTGCCTGGAACTTCTTGTAAGTTTAACGCGCCAGTTGAATCGATAACACGTTTACCAAATTCGAAGTTAGGAATTTCAATTGGTCTAGAACCAGTTGCGATAATAGCGTTTTTGAAGTTATAAGTTTGAGCACTTTTTTCGTCCATAACGCGTAAGCTGTTGTTATCTACGAAATAAGCTTCACCTTTAACGATTTCAACTTTATTACCTTTTAATAAGCCTTCAACACCACCAGTTAATTTACTTACAACTGATTGTTTGAATTCTTGAACTTTGTCAAATTTAAGTGATACGCTTTCAGCGATTACACCTAAGTTTTCAGAGTGTTGAGCTTCTACAAAGCGGTGTGAAGCGTGTAATAATGCTTTAGAAGGAATACAACCAACGTTTAAGCATACACCACCTAAGTTACCTTTCTCAACGATAGTAACTTTTTGTCCTAATTGAGCTGCGCGAATTGCTGCAACGTAGCCACCAGGACCTGCTCCGATTACAATAGTATCTGTTTCAATTGGGAAATCTCCAACTACCATGTTTTACCCCTCCATTAATAATAATTCTGGATTATTTAATAAGCGTTTAATGTGATTCATAGCGTTTTGACCAGTAGCACCGTCGATTTGTCTGTGGTCAAAGCTTAATGATAATGCTAATACTGGAGCTGCTACAATTTCACCATCTTTAACGATAGGTTTTTGAGCAATACGGCCAATACCTAAGATAGCTACTTCTGGGTGGTTGATAACTGGAGTGAACCATTGTCCACCAGCTGAACCGATATTACTGATTGTGCATGTAGCACCTTTCATTTCTTCAGATGTTAATTTACCGTCACGAGCTTTAACAGCTAATTCGTTAATTTCGTCTGAAATTTGGAAGATAGATTTACGATCTGCATTTTTAACTACAGGTACTAATAAACCTCTTTCAGTGTCAGCTGCGATACCGATGTTCCAGTAGTGTTTGTGTACAATTTCGCCAGCTTCTTCATTGAATGAAGTGTTAAGTGCTGGGTATTTTTTAAGTGCAGAAACAAGTGCTTTAACAACATATGGTAAGAATGTTAATTTAATACCTTGTTCAGCTGCAACTTCTTTGAATTTTTTACGGTGATCCCATAATTCTTGAACATCAATTTCATCCATTAATGTTACGTGTGGAGCAGTGTGTTTAGAGTTAACCATTGCTTTAGCAATTGCTCTACGCATAGCTGGGATTTTTTCAGTAGTTTCAGGGAAGTCGCCTTCTGGAACTGATTGAGTTTGAGCTACTGAAGCATCTTCAGTTGAAGTTGCTGCTGCGCTTTCGTTTGAAGCAGCTGCTTGAGCACCGCCACCATTAACATGATTATCAATGTCTTCTTTAGTGATTCGGCCATTTTTACCTGAACCAGCTACAGCTTTGATGTTAACGCCTTTTTCACGAGCGTATTTACGAACAGATGGCATAGCTTTGATTTGTCTATTTTCATCTACTTCTTCATCTTGTGATGCTGATGCTGCTGGAGCTTCTTCTTGAGCTTCTTCTTGAGCAGGTGCTTCTTCTTTAGATGAAGCGTCGTCATCATGACCACCTTTAAATTGCATTTCTTCTGCATCAGGTGCATCAATTTTAACGATAACGTCACCTACTACTGCTACAGTACCTTCGTCAACTAAAACTTCTTCTACTGTACCGCTAACAGGAGATGGAATTTCAACTACAGATTTATCGTTTTGAACCTCTGCTAATACATCATCTTCTTCAATTGTATCTCCGGCTTTAACAAACCATTTTACAATTTCACCTTCGTGGATACCTTCACCAATGTCGGGTAATCTAAATTCAAATGCCACGTTCTTGTCCTCCTAAGATTTTCATATTCATTCATTTAATTAAATTTATAACATAGAGTAAGGACAGAATAATCAATAATGTTAAACATCATTCAATTATTATGTCCTATATCTCTAATGTACACTTAACTATTGACATACAGAGTAAAAAGTAAACATTTTACTTACTAACCTTCTATATGCTAACTACAATTTTTAAAATTGAAGCTTACTGATATTATTAGAATTCTAAAGTAGCTTTAGCTTGTTCAATAATATCATTTTTGTTTGGTAACCAAACATTTTCAGCTTGAGTGAATGGATAAACTGTGTCAGCAGCCGCTACACGTGCGATTGGTGCTTCTAATGAAAGAATAGCACGTTCAGCTAATTCAGCAGCTACAGTAGCACCAACACCAGCTTGACGTTGAGCTTCTTGAACTACTACAGCGCGACCAGTTTTTTCAACTGAAGCAACTAAAGTATCGATATCGATTGGTTGTACAGTACGTAAGTCGATAACTTCTACTGAATAACCTTCTTTTTCTAATTCTTCAGCAGCTTTTTCAGATTCTTGAACCATTGCACCGTAAGCGATTAATGTGATGTCATTACCTTCTTTTTTCACATTCGCTTTACCTAAGTCAATTGTATACTCTTCTTCTGGAACTTCTTCACGGAATGAACGGTATAATTTCATGTGTTCTAAATATACAACTGGATCATTTGATCTGATAGCTGAAAGTAATAAACCTTTAGCATCATATGGGCCAGAAGGAATTACTACTTTAATACCAGGTGATTGAGCTAAGATACCTTCTAAGTTATCCGCGTGTAATTCTGGAGTGTGTACCCCACCACCAAATGGTGCACGGATAGTTACAGGAGCTACTTTAGAACCACCTGAACGGAAACGTGTACGAGCGATTTGACCAGCCACTGAGTCAAATACTTCGAATACGAAACCAAGGAATTGGATTTCCATAACTGGACGGAAACCTTCAACTGTTAAACCAAGTGCTAAACCACCGATACCTGATTCAGCTAATGGTGTATCGAATACACGGTCTTCACCGAATTCTTTTTGTAAACCTTCAGTTACACGGAATACACCGCCGTTAACACCAACGTCTTCACCGAAAACTAATACGTTTTCGTCATTTTGCAATTCAGTTTTAAGCGCATTGTTAATCGCTTGAACCATTGTCATTTGTGCCATGGCTTATTTCGACTCCTTCTCTTTGTAAATTTCATATTGTTCAGCTAAGTTTTGAGGCATTTCTTCATACATGATGTCCATTAAATCAGTAACTGTTTGTTTTGGAGTGTTGTCAGCCTCTTTAATAGCTTTCTTGATTTCGTCTTTAGCACGTTCGATAACTTCGTTTTCTTTATCTTCGTTCCATAATCCTTTGTTTTCAAGGAATTTTCTGAAGCGTACTAATGGATCTTTTTTCTCCCAATCAGCATCTTCATCTGAAGTTCTGTAACGAGTTGGGTCGTCCCCAGCCATTGTATGTGGACCATAACGATAAGTCATAGTTTCAATTAATGTTGGGCCTTCGCCATTTACTGCGCGATCACGAGCTTCTTTAGTAGCTTGGTATACAGCTAATGCATCCATACCATCAACTTGGATACCAGGGATACCTACTGCGATAGCTTTTTGAGCTAATGTTGTAGCAGCAGTTTGTTTACTACGTGGAGTTGAGATAGCGTAGTTATTGTTTTGAATTACAAAGATTGCTGGAGCTTTATAAGCTGAAGCAAAGTTAATACCTTCATAGAAGTCACCTTGTGAAGAACCACCGTCACCAGTGTAAGTGATAGCTACAGCTTTTTTACCACGTTTTTTAAGACCGAATGCTACACCAGCAGTTTGGATGTATTGTGCACCGATAATGATTTGTGGACTGAATGCATTAACGCCTTCAGGGAATTGGTTACCTTTGAAGTGACCTCTTGAGAATAAGAAAGCATCAGTTAAAGGTAAACCATGCCAAATGATTTGTGGCACATCACGGTAACCAGGTAAGATGAAGTCTTCTTTTTCTAAAGCGTATTGAGAAGCTAATTGTGAAGCTTCTTGTCCTGCTGTTGGAGCGTAGAAACCTAGACGACCTTGTCTATTTAATGAAATAGAACGTTGGTCAAGGATACGTGTCCAAACCATTCTTTCCATTAATTCTACTAGTTGTTCATCTGTTAAATCAGGTACTAAGTCTTCATTTACGACATTACCATCTTCGTCCAAAATTTGAACCATTTCAAATTTCGACTGAGTATCATTTAATACTTTTACTGCATCGAATTGGGCTTGTAACTTAGGAGCCATTCAATTCACCATACCTTTCCCATATAATAGAAATTCATTTTATCCTCTCATAGTGTACCACAATTTTTTTGTACTGTTAAACATTTTAATAAAGTTCTGTATTACTAAAAAAGATACAGATTTCTAAACTGTATTAGTGGCAATTACACAACTGTATTAATTTATATATTATGTGAGTTTATCGATATCTTGCTTTTCTTTATTTACTGTATTCATCGCTTTAGAATAGTCTTGGAATTTCTTTTTGAAATTATCTTGCGCTTTATTTAATGCGTCATTTTTTTCATCTACTTGAGATTGAGTGATACCATCTTGTTTTATTAAATCAAATAAATCTTTTTCTTTATTTAATACATTTTTATATGCTTTAGCATAAGCATCATGCGTTTTATATTTATCTTTAACGGCATCATCTAATTGTTTAACTTCTTTTCGTTTATCATCACTTTTTATTTCTTTAATATGAGATTCACCTTTTTTAAATTGTTTCTCAGAATCTTCAATTGCAGAAATCTCATCATTAAATGTGTTCTCTCGTTGCTTGATATTATCGAGAATGTCATCAGCTGCTTTTTTACGTGTGTCATCATTATTGCTGTTTGCTTTTTTGTATAAGTCTTGTTTTTTCACTTCAAGATCATTTAGCTTTTTGCTTGTGCTTGTAATGCCTTGCTCTTTTTCAAAAGCTTTTTGAATGTTGTCATCATAAGCGCGTACTTCTTTTTTATCAGTAGTACAACCAGCTAATAAGATGCTTGAAGCAACTGCTACAGCAAGTGTTTTACGTAATTTCATTAATTGTTATCCTCCTCGTAGTGATTCGATTGTAATATTATAGAAAGATGGATTATAAATCAAATGAAATCAGATAATGTACTAAACAACCCCTAATCTGTTATATTTTAGTATAAGGAAGGTGTATGACATGTTAACTATGAAAGATATTATAAGAGATGGTCACCCTACATTACGCGAAAAAGCTGAAGAAGTAAAACTGCCACTCTCTGATGAAGATAAAAATACTTTACGTGCTATGCGTGAATTTTTAATTAATAGTCAAGATGATGACATTGCAAAAAAATATGGATTACGTTCTGGTGTAGGCCTAGCTGCGCCTCAAATCAATGTTTCTAAACGTATGATTGCAGTTTATTTACCAGATGATGGCGAAGGTAAATCATATGATTATATGTTAGTAAATCCTAAAGTGATGAGTCATAGCGTTCAACACGCTTATTTACCAACTGGGGAAGGTTGTTTAAGTGTTGACGAAAATATTCCTGGACTAGTTCACCGTCATTTTAGAGTTACCGTTAAAGCCTACGATATTGACGGTAAAGAAGTTAAATTAAGACTCAAAGGCTATCCAGCTATTATATTTCAACATGAAATTGACCATTTAAATGGTATTATGTTCTATGATTACATCGATAAAGATCACCCATTAACACCATTACCAGATTCAGTTGAAGTATAAGTAATACATTTATATGCTTAATATATTTTTAAAGATGCTTCTTTCTTTGAAAATATATTAAGCATTTTTTATGCAAGCTTAGGTAAAATATGTAGTTATTTATAATGTCAACCTAAATATAAACTGCTTTATTTATTTAGATACATAATGTAAAATGAGTATTAACTGACAAGATAGTTTAATACTATTTTTCAAATAATGAACGAAATTAATCACTACTCTGTGAACAATATTAGTGACAAAGTTAAATGGTCATTAATTACTTAAACTTATCGAATATATATTATTAAAATTATATTTTTACTGACTCAACTTTCAATCTATGCGTTAATTTGAAAATGAAAATAATCGATATACTTTGCTATACTAAATTGTTTAACTAGAGTCGCATATTAATATATTTTAGGAGGAATTACCATAATGGCAGTATTTAAAGTATTTTTTCAACATAACAAAGACGAAGTAATCGTTCGTGAAAATACAAACACAATTTACGTTGAAGGTGAAACTGAAGAACAAGTTAGACGTTATTTAAAAGATCGCAATTATAACATTGAGTTTATAACTAAATTAGAGGGCGCACATTTAGAATATGAAAAAGAACACTCTGATCACTTTAATGTGGAGAGCGCTCAATAATGAAACAACTACATTCTAATGAAGTAGGTGTATATGCTCTAGGTGGTTTAGGCGAAGTTGGTAAAAATACTTATGCCGTAGAGTATAAAAATGAAATCGTAATTATCGATGCTGGTATTAAATTCCCGGATGATAATTTATTAGGTATCGACTATGTGATTCCAGATTACACTTACCTTGAACAGAACCAAGATAAAATTGTCGGTCTGTTTATCACTCATGGACACGAAGACCATATAGGTGGTGTGCCCTACCTATTAAAGCAAATTAATGTACCTATTTATGGTGGTCCATTAGCTTTAGGTTTAATTCGTAACAAATTAGAAGAACATAATTTATTACGTAATGCTACACTACATGAAATCAATGAAGACAGCGTTATTAAATCTAAACACTTTGAAATTTCATTCTACTTAACTACACATAGTATTCCAGAAGCATATGGTGTCATTGTTGATACACCGGAAGGTAAAATTGTGCACACTGGTGACTTTAAATTTGACTTCACTCCTGTTGGTGAACCAGCTAATATCGCTAAAATGGCTGAGTTAGGTAAAGAAGGCGTATTATGCTTACTTTCCGACTCAACAAATGCCTTAGTACCTGATTTCACTTTAAGTGAAAGAGAAGTGGGTCAAAACGTTGATAAAATTTTCCGAAACTGTAAAGGTCGTATTATTTTCGCGACATTTGCATCTAATATTTATCGTGTGCAACAAGCAGTTGAAGCGGCAATTAAGTACAATCGTAAAATTGTAACTTTCGGTCGTTCAATGGAAAACAATATCAAAATTGGTATGGAATTAGGCTATATCAAAGCACCACCAGAAACATTTGTTGAACCAAATAAAATTAATAATATTCCTAAACATGAGTTATTAATCTTATGTACCGGTTCTCAAGGTGAACCAATGGCAGCATTATCACGTATTGCTAATGGTACACATAAACAAATTAAGATTATCCCTGATGATACAGTAGTATTTAGTTCATCACCTATTCCAGGTAATACTAAAAGTATCAATCGTACAATCAATGCTTTATATAAAGCAGGCGCAGATGTTATTCATAGTAAAATTTCTAACATTCATACATCTGGCCATGGTTCTCAAGGCGACCAACAATTGATGTTACGATTAATTCAACCTAAATACTTCTTACCAATTCATGGTGAATATCGTATGTTAAAAGCACATGGTCAAACCGGTGTTGATTGTGGTGTTAAAGAAGAGAATGTCTTTATCTTTGATATCGGAGATGTTTTAGCGCTTACGCATGATTCTGCACGTAAAGCTGGCCGTATTCCTTCAGGTAATGTACTTGTAGATGGAAGTGGCATCGGTGACATTGGTAATGTGGTTATTCGTGATCGTAAGTTACTTTCTGAAGAAGGTTTAGTCATTGTGGTAGTAAGTATCGACTTCAAGACTAATAAATTACTTTCTGGTCCTGATATTATTTCACGTGGTTTTGTTTACATGCGTGAATCAGGTCAACTCATTTACGATGCACAACGTAAGATTAAAACAGATGTCATTTCTAAGTTGAATTCAAATAAAGATATTCAATGGCATCAAATTAAATCTTCAATTATTGAAACATTGCAACCATATCTTTATGAGAAAACAGCTCGTCGACCAATGATTTTACCAGTCATTATGAAAGTTAATGAAGATTAATCATTATAAATAAAACAATAAGCACGATATAGACATGTTATATAAACATGAACTATACCGTGCTTTTTTATGTGTATACTATTGCCGATTTTTATTCTCAACGTTAACGTACGATTTTCTTTTCAAAACGATTTAAATCATTGTCGTGACCAATCATAATGAGTATATCTCCAAATTCAATATTCATACTAGGATCCGGTGATACGATAATGTCTTTGCCTCGTTTAATCGCGATAATATTAATACCAAACTGACGACGAATATCTAAATCAATAATAGATTGGCCCGTCATCTTCTCGCTCGCTTTCAATTCAACTAATGAGTGCTCATCAGCTAATTCAAGATAATCTAACACACTTGCACTCGCCACATTATGCGCAATACGTCGGCCCATATCTCTTTCTGGATGCACTACTGTATCTGCCCCAATTTTATTTAATATTTTAGCATGATAATCATTTTGAGCTTTAGCCGTAACTTTTTTTACCCCTAGCTCTTTTAAAATTAAGGTCGTCAACGTACTCGATTGAATATTTTCTCCTATCGCTACAATTACGTGATCAAAGTTACGTATACCCAAACTTTTCATTACCGCTTCATCAGTAGTATCCGCTACTACTGCATGTGTAGCGATATCACTGTACTCATTAACCCTTGCTTCATCTCTATCAATTGCCATAACATCCATATCAAGCGCATTAAGTTCTCTTACGATACTACCACCGAAACGCCCTAGACCTATAACAACATATTCCTTCTCCATACCGTAGATACCCCTATCTTCTATAAAAAATAGGAGCTAAGTAAGCTTGCTCCATGTCTTGAAAAGTAAACATACTCACTTCAAAACATAAATTAAACTTATCTCAGCCCCTTCTATATCGTAATTATTTCTTGCCTTCGACATATGATTTATCGAATACAAATAATCTCAATAATAATATTAACGATGGAACTAATAAAAGTAAACCTAAAATAAATACGATTACAAGCGCTAAGCCCATTGATGGATTAACACCTGAATCCGTAATTTTAATATATGGATACAAAATATAAGGTAACTTACTCATACCGTAGCCATAAAAGGCAAAAGCCATTTGTAAAATAACCATAATAAACGCTAAACCATGATATTTTTTCATTAGATTTAATACGCCAGCAATCAAGAAAAAGATCAAGCTTATCGCAAACATCCACCAATAATTCGTCACTGCGTTATAAAAATGATTTGAATTTTGAATTCTTAATGATAGGAATACAAATAATGAAATAATAATCATTGGTGGTCCCCAAAACATAAACCATTGACGCATAAATGAGTATGCTACTTCATCTCTAGCTTTAGCTGCATAATACGTTAAGAAACCAGATGAAATGTACAATACACTAATAATTGCTAAAAATACTACTGACCATGCGAATGGACTTAATAATAATTGAATCCAATCTAAATCAAGGTGTGAACCTTTTTGGTTAATATAACCGCCTTCAGAAATAGTTAATACGGTTGCTAATGAAGCTGGAATTAATAGTCCAGTAAGTCCGTATAAAAAGATCCACGGTAATTTTGTATCTTGTCCATAATGTTCAAAAGCATAAAAACTACTTCTAATTGAAATAAGTACTAATGCAATTGAACCAGGTACTAATAGCACTGTACCCAGATATAAGGCAGAATCAGGAAAGAATCCTACAAAACCTACAAAGAAGAAGACAAAGAACACATTTGTAACTTCCCAAACTGGATTAAGATAGCGTTCAACAAGATGATTAATCTTTTTTTCTTCTCCAGTTAATTTCGTATGCAATGTGAAAAACCCTGCGCCAAAGTCAATTGAAGCTACAATAATATAGAAAAATAAGAATGTCCATAATACAACAATACCAATACTAGTATAATCCATTATGCTTGACCTCCTCTTTCAATTACTTTGTCTACATCATCTTGGGCTGGTTTATTTTTAAACATACGCAATAATACATAGGCTGAAGTAACTAACAGAACTAAATATAATAAACCAAACATAATGGTTACTAATGTAATCCCACCAGCTTGTGTAGCTGCTTGGCTTACGCGCATATAGCCTCTAACGATCCATGGCTGTCTACCCATTTCAGTTAAAAACCACCCAAATTCAATAGCTAATAATGAAGCAGGTCCTGTCAGTAATACTGCATATAATAAACCTTTGTTCAATGTAAATTTGCGTAATTTTTTAAAGATTAATGTAAGTATAAATAATCCTGAAACAATAAAGCAGAATATACCCATCGAAACCATTAAATCAAAGAAGTAATGCACTATTAATGGAGGTAAATCATTTTTAGGAAAATCATTTAACCCTTTTACTTTAGTATTAATATTGTTATCAGCTAAGAAGCTTAACATGCCAGGAATTTTAATTGCGCCATGAACTTCTTGTGTTTTATCGTTTAATACGCCGAAAAATACTAAGTCAGCTTTGGATTGTGTATCAAAATGCCATTCATAAGCTGCTAATTTCTCAGGTTGTACTTTATGAAGAAATTTCGCTGACATATCACCAGCAAGCATGGCAAGTAAAGTATTTATAAAACCAACGACCATCGTCATTTTTAATGCTTTTTTATGATAGTCTGCATCTTTATTGAACTTGTTTTTCAATAGTTTGAAAGCTGCAATAGCGGCTAGTAGAAATGCCATTGTCATACCAGCTGTAGCTACTACATGAAATGCTCTAACTAAAAATGAAGCATTAAACATTGCTTCAAATGGTTGTACATTGACCATTTTGCCATGTTTCATTTCGAAACCAGCTGGAGTATTCATAAATGAGTTGACTGACGTGATGAAGAAAGCTGAGAACGATCCACCTATTATAACTGGAATACTTATAAGAAAATGTATCCATTGATTTTTGAAACGATTCCATGTGTATAGATAAATACTTAAGAAAATCGCTTCAAAGAAGAAAGCAAATGTTTCCATGAAAAGAGGTAAAGCTATAACATGTCCGCCCATTTTCATGAAGGTTGGCCAAATCAATGAGAGTTGTAAGCCAATAATTGTACCAGTAACCACCCCTACTGCTACTGTAATCGTATAACCTTTCGACCAACGTTGTGCTAATGCTATATATTTAGGATCTTTATTTTTAATTCCTAAAAATTCTGCGATGGCAAACATTAACGGCATACCTACACCAATGGTAGCAAAGATGATATGTACCGCTAATGTCATTCCGGTTAGAAATCGGCTAATTTCAACAGAATCCATATATTAATCACCTTTTCTTTATATTTAAGATTTATATTTTTAGAAACAATTGATATAAATTATATTACTTTCATTTTCCTATCTAAATTGTTTTGCTTAATCTTCATAAATTTTTAACAATGTGTTTCACAAAATTTTCACAGTTTGCATTTCTAAGATATATTTTATATAGTAATTTCAGTTAAAAATAATTGACAAAAAGGAGTGTTTATTAATGTCTTCAATTACAATATATACACAAAATGATTGTCCGCCTTGTACATTTGTTAAGAATTATTTAAGCGAACATCATGTGAATTATGAAGAAAAAAATATTGCTAAAGATGAATATCGACAAGAAATGATGAATTACGATGCATTTGCGACACCATTTATACTTTTAAATGATGAACCTATGTACAACGTTGATATAGAGAAGATTAACAAAGTCTTTAATATTGAGAATTAATCGCTTTAATAAATAAATTTTTTCAAAATTAAATATTTCCCACTAAAAAACGTCTCACATCTAGTTTACAAAGTTAAGTCTTGATGTGAGACATTTAAAACAAGAAAAGCACCTTTGTCTAATGTCAAATTAAACAAAGATGCTTTTTATAATTATTTAGAAATATTATTTACTAACTCTTTAACTTCATCTTGAGTAGCACAATTAATTGCACGTTGTGCTAATTCTGCCATTTCATTTTTACTTAAACCATTAATTTGTCTTCTAGCTTTTAAGATAGATGTTGCACTCATAGAGAATTCATCTAATCCTAAACCTAATAGTAATGGAATAGCTGTTTCGTCTCCAGCCATTTCACCACACATACCAGTCCATTTACCTTCTTTATGAGAAGCTTCAATAACTTGTTTAACCAAGCGTAAAATCGCTGGATTGTATGGTTGGTATAAGTAAGAAACACGTTCTGACATACGGTCAGCTGCCATTGTATATTGAATTAAATCATTCGTACCAATGCTGAAGAAATCAACTTCTTTAGCAAATACATCTGCTAAAGCAGCAGTTGATGGGATTTCAACCATGATACCTAATTCAATTTCATCTGACACTTCGTGACCATCGTTTTTAAGTTTATCTTTTTCTTCTAAAAGAATCGCTTTTGCATCACGGAATTCATTAATAGTTGCTACCATTGGGAACATAATATTTAATTTACCGTATGCAGAAGCACGTAATAATGCACGTAACTGTGTTCTGAAAATATCTTGTTGATCTAAGCATAAACGAATTGCACGATATCCTAAGAATGGATTCATTTCTTTAGGTAAATTTAGGTAAGGTAATTCTTTGTCCCCACCGATATCTAAAGTACGCACAACTACGCGTTTATCTTTCATCGTTTCAAGTACTTTTTTATAGGCTTCAAATTGCTCATCTTCAGTTGGCATTTGATCTCTACCCATATAAAGGAATTCAGTTCTGTATAAACCAATACCTTCAGCACCATTTTCCATTACGCCATATAAATCATCAGGCGTACCGATATTTGCAGCTAATTCAGCATGTTCACCATCAATAGTGACAGTTTCTGCGTCACGTAATTTTTGTAATTCTTTCTTATCTTCAAAGAAACGTTCACGTTTATTTTGATAAGCGATTAATTCATCTTCAGTAGGATCAATGATTACGTCACCAGTTGTACCATCAACGATAATCATATCGCCTTGTTTAACTTCTTTCGTAATTGTTTTAGTACCAACTACTGCAGCAATTTCTAATGAACGACTCATAATTGCTGAGTGACTAGTACGACCACCAATATTAGTAACGAAGCCTTGAACAAATTCTTTATTTAATTGTGCAGTGTCAGAAGGTGTTAAATCATTTCCGACGATAACTACACTTTCATCAATCATACTTGGGTTAGGTAAATCAACACCTAAAAGATGTGCTAACACACGTTTAGAAACGTCTCTAATATCTGCAGCACGCTCTCTCATGTATTCATTATCCATTGATTCAAAGATTGTAATAAATTGCGTAGTGACTTCATGTAATGCTTCAGGAGCACTTACTTTTTCATTCGCAATTTTATCTTCGATTGGTTGAATTAACTCAGGATCATCAAGTACTAATAAATGTGCATCAAAGATAGCAGCTTTATCAGGACCTAATTGTTTCTCAGCGTTATTTCTGATTTTAGTTAACTCGATTTTAGAAGCTTCTAACGCATTTCTAAACTTTTTAATTTCAGCATCAGTATCAGTGACTTTTTCATTAGTAAATGATAAATCTGGTTCTACTAATAAATATGCTTTAGCAATTGCTACGCCATCAGACGCAGCAATACCTTTAATTAAGTTTGACATAATTACTCAGTTAAACCTTCTTTAGATAAGACATCACTGATAGCTTGAATTGCGTCTTGTTCATCGCTTCCGTCAGCATAGATAGTGATTTCAGCATCTTTACCTACACCTAAACTCATAACACCCATGATAGATTTTAAGTTAACTTTTTTACCGTTGTATTCTAATTGAATATCTGAATCAAATTTTGATGCAGTTTGAACTAACATAGTTGCAGGACGTGCATGAATACCAGTTTCATCGATAATTACATAAGATTTTTGTTCCATAATCTATTTCTCCTTCGCAAAGTTAGAATATTCTAATTTATCATAATCTAACATAGTTTTATAACATAACACTACCAAAATATAATAGCAAATTCAATTCTTATACGATTGAACTACTATTATACTGGTAAATGATATGACTAGACAAGCAATTCAGATTATCAATAAACACTTCTATATCAATATTTATACTTTCCTTGTTTAAAATTGATGTGTCTACTTAAGTATCAACAATCTGTTGCTTACTCTCATTTAGTTAATAAATTTAATCAATATTGTAATTGTTATCTTATTAACACTTTATATTAATTATACTACAACATTTCCATTTTAAATAATATCATATAGTACTTTTTCACATTTTTCTATGTGGTCGCGTCCTAATTTGTTCATAAAGTAGTAACTTATAGATGCTGAAACTGCTTGTCCAACCACTGGGAACCATTTCGTTTGTTTGGCAGCAGCACGTTTCGCCATATCTCTGATTACTACTTTTAATACAGCACTTGATACTTTTTTACCTACAAATGAACTACCTTGAATAGCCGCTGCTGCTAGCACACGTTCTCTAACATCATCACCTAAAGTATTCACTTGTTTATGATCAAGACCGTAAATTTTATTAACATCTTCAATGATGTCTCTCATTAATTTAATATCTACACCAAAGTCTAATCCAGGAATAGGAACAACGCTCATTCCAGAAGATAAAAGAGATTTCTTTTTGACAAGCGCTTCGGCTCTTACTCTGCGCTCTTCAATTTCTTCTTTAGTAGTAGGTAAAACACTTTTTTCTTTAATTTCTTCCATATTTAATACTTTGTTACCTACTTTATTTGTCATATTATTAGTAAATCTATCCATAATACCCATACTTCGACACCCTTTCGTATTAATTCTTTTCATTCATTAAACCATTATACCCACTTTTATTTATGTTAATGCTTAATATTTAAGAATACTGCTTTCAAGTATTTAGATGGTTTGTAATGTGGATGTGTTTTGAAATCTTTTGGTAATCCCATGACTTCTTCTATTTCATATTCTACGCCAGCTGCTTCTAATGTCTTTTTAATCACATTTTTAAATGATTTTAATGGAAAGACGCTTGAATTTGTACATAATAACATTGAGCCATTTGGCGCTAAAATATTTAATGCTCCATTAATCAAGTCATCGTAATTTTTTTGAACTGAAAAAGTTTTTTTCTTATTACGCGCAAAACTTGGTGGATCAATAACGATTGTGTCGTATTGTTTGCCATGACGAGCAGCATAATTATAAAAATCGAATGTATCCATTACATAGATATACTGACTTTTAGGGTCAATACTATTTAGTCCGAAGTTCTCTTCAGTAAGAGTACGAGAACGATTTGCTAAATCGACACTTGTCGTCATTTCCGCATTCTGAGCCGCTATAACCGAGAAAGCCCCTGTATAACTAAATAGGTTAAGTATTGATCTTCCTTCTGAAAAGTGATCACGTAATTTTTTACGCACTTCTTTTTGGTCTAAGAAAATGCCTGTCATTAAGCCATCATTTAAATCTACATTATAAAATGTAAAGTTCTCTTCTATTACAATTGGAAATTCTGGTGTTTCCCCTAACACATGGCCTCCAGTATACTCTGTATCTTTAAAACGCATTTTTTCATAAATTGACTTAAACTCAAATACGTTTTGAATGGCTTCTACGACGTTATAACGGAACTTGTAAATTCCTCTTGAATACCATTGAATAAGTAAATGTCCATTATAATTATCAATCGTAAGTCCACCTACGCCATCACCCTCAGCATTAAATAGTCTAAATGCATTTGTGCCTTCAATATGATAATAATACTCTCTTTCTTCTAGCGCTTGTTTAAACAAACTTTCGAAAAACTGTGTATTAATAACTTCATTTTGGTCGTAACTCAAGACCCATCCTAAACCTTTATGTTGACGTCCAACATATGCAGTTGCAATGTATTGATCATGTTCTGTCATTAAATAAAATAAGTCGCCTTCCTTTAGATGGTCGTGTTGATAGATATCTTCTTCATCGACTAACGGATATTGATTTAAATATTTTGTTTCTTTTCCTTTATTTAAAGTTGCTATTTTCATCTCTAACGCTCCTATTTAAATCATATTTTTTATATTAGAAAATCTTTACATTATACGTTCTTGTTTATTTTAACAAAATTAATTTTCACTTTATACTAAACGAAATAAAATAACTCCCCTCAAAGTTCTTCATTGGAACTTTGAAGGGAGTTAGTTATGTTCATAATATTAAGGACGATCTCTCAACTGTAGTGTGAATGCAATTATTACTGCTATTAACATAATGATTAAGGTTGGCGTAATAAAAATTGATAAAAGCAAACCATGAAGCATAATGTTAATAAATTCTGTCAATAATTTGAAGAATAGAATACTTATCATAAAGAGTTGTAAATAATAGAATTTACCTCTTAAAAAATGTGTGAATGTAGTAGCAATATATATAATGATAATAAACATTAATAATAATAATGTTACCCATTCAACCACATATTGCGTTTGAGATAATTGCCATTCACCAGATACAAATAATGAATTTCGATTGTTAAATTCTATAAACGTAAATAAGAATAAAACAAAACCACAGAAGATTTCTACATACTCGGGTTTAATCCATTTTGGTCGACGCATCCAGTTAGGAATATCGTCTTCTTGAATATCAAAAACATTTTTGAATTTACTTTTAAATTTATCGCGTTTAGCTCTAATTTTTTCTAAGTCTACACTTCTTCTCGTCTTACGTGCATATTCTGATGTTTTATCTTGAAGTTGTTTAAAATGAACTTTAGATTGAGTCGATACATTTCCTTTAGTAGTTCTAGATAATTCTGGTTCTTCTTCCCCTAGTTCTTCTTTAGTTAACGGAAGTGATCTTCTTAAGAATAAGAAGTTCCAAATAGATGCTTGAGCTAATAGCCACATCACTAAGAAGAAAGTATCTACACTTAAAATATCAATTGGTGCAATTTCATTTGCATCAATTTTTCCGTATAAAGAAATTTGAGTAATTAAATAAGCAATTCCATATGCAACAATAGTCCATAGATAATGGCTTTTTCTGTTCTCACTATAAAGTTCATCTTTATAGACGATATAACCTGTATGAATAATAAATGGAATAACGAAAATTATTGCCCAAATACCATATACTTGTGTCATTAGTGTAATCGTAATAAGGAAATATAGAATTCCAATAACTAAAAAGAAAATTGAGATGTCGTAATCATATTTTGTAGTTCTATATAATGTATAACCAATCAACATTAAAAGAATACCAAACAAAATAATAATGACTGCACTAATAATAGGAAAGTTGCCTATGAATCTACTCATCACTCTAATTATTTCACTAAAGAATGCATTAAGAAAATCCCATAAATTATGTATCCTTAATTCAGCCTTATTTTTATCTTTGAGTTGTTTAATTAAAGGTAAATTGATTAGGATAATGAGACCCGTGAAGAGTGAAACGATACCGATTAAATAACTGTAAATAATCTCGGTGTGTTTCTTAAGAAAAGACATACTGTTCACCTCAAAATTTATTATATATGAAGATTTTCATCTTGTCTTTAATAAAAAAATAAAATACTTCTCTGGACCTATATAAGTTTATCCTACTTTTTGAATGGGTAAACTATAGATGTAACAATTATTCAACAAGGAGTGTTGTATGATGACAAACGAAGATGCTAAAAAATCAGCAGCTGAAAAAGCAAAAGAAACTGAAGAAAAATTAAAAGACCAAAAAGAAGAAAAAACAGATGATCTTGAACAAACTAAACAAGATGTTCAAGATACATTAGATTAATTTAAATTTTCATTTTTTTGCTACCAGCCAATTTTAATTGGTTGGTAGTTTTTTTATTTAACATTTTTAATTTTGAATAATTTTATTGAACCTATAATATTTAAAAGCATCTTGACATTATTTCTCAAAAGTCATACATTTAAATTAAATTAAATATTCAACGCACTAGGGGTGTGTATACTGAGATGAGGAGTATCCTCGAACCCTTTGAACCTGATCTAGTTAAAAGCTAGCGTAGGAAAGTGTCGCTAATATAAATAATTGTAATATATACATAAAGCATGTTATTTAAATTCACGCACAACTTTCTACGGAGGGTTGTGCGTTTTTTTAGGAGGAAATAGTTATGTCAAAAGGTTTAAAGCTATCAGAAATCTTAGTAACAGTACTGATTGCTGTTGTATTTGCAATTATTTATAACTTATGGTGGTTACCATACAATTTTGCTCAAGTAGCAGGTATTCATCTAGAACAATTAACTTATGGGGTATGGTTCATGGCTGCTGTAGTAGCATATTTAATCATTCCTAAACCAGGTATTGCCTTAATTGCTGAGTTTGCTGCAGGCGCTGGTGAAACGATTGTAATGGGTAAATTTGATATCCCTACTATTATTTACGCAGTTTTACAAGGTTTAGCATGTGAAATTGTTTTTGCTATTTTTAAATATAAATCACGTTCGTTAATGGTAGCTGCATTAGCTGGTTTAGCCACTGCTTTAATCTCATTCCCTATTGATTATTATTATGGTTACTTAAAAGATGTAGCTGCATGGAACTTAATATTATTTATTGTTTTTCGTGCAATTAGCGGAATCGTACTTGCAGGAATATTATCATGGTTAATTGTTAAAGCGCTTGATCAAACTGGCGTAACTAAATTATTCCGCCCTGCTTCTCAAAAAGATTACGACAACCTATAAGGGGAAATTGATGTGTTAAGAGTTAAAAATTTACGCCTAAAATACCCAAATGGTAATCGAAAAATTTTCGATAACTTAAGTATTGAAATTAAAGACAAACAAAAAGTGCTTTTACTAGGTCCATCAGGATCTGGTAAAAGCACATTGCTTAATGTTTTAAGTGGTATCGTTCCGAACCTTATCGAACTTCCTATGAAGTATGATGAGTTAGAAATTGATTCGCATTCTGGTGTTATCTTTCAAGATCCAGATACACAATTTTGTATGCCTAAAGTATATGAAGAATTAGCATTTGTGCTTGAAAATAAACAAGTGCCTCGTAACGAAATGGATCACCAAATCGAAGAAGCCCTTGCTTCTGTAGATTTAAATGTCACTGAAGATACTTTCGTTAATAACTTGAGTGGCGGTATGAAACAGAAATTAGCTATTGTAGAAACCATTTTACAAGAAGCTAATACGCTTTTCTTAGATGAGCCTACTGCTATGTTAGATGTAGATGCTACAGCAGATTTATGGAAAAAATTAATCCATTTATGGACAGATCAAACAGTCCTTATTGTAGAACACAAGGTGGAACATATTTGGGAATTTGTTGACCGTGTAATTTTAATGAATTACGAAGGTGAAATCATCGCTGATAATACACCTGATTATATCCTTCAAAATTGTGAAGCATTACTTTCAGAATACGGTGTATGGCACCCTCATGCATGGGACCATGCCCCAGAGGCAAAACCACTATCGCCTAATAAAAATGAAGTATTCCTTGATTTTAAAAATGGTGAAATCATTCGTGGAAAGAATGAATTGTTTACTGTGGAGGATTTAAATGTACATCCGGGAGAATGGATTACCATTACTGGTAAAAACGGAGCTGGAAAGACTTCTTTATTGGAATCAATTCTGCAATTAATTAAATATAAAGGGCAAATGTTCTACCAAGATAAACAATTGAAAAAAATCAAGGATGCTGCTAAACACATGTATCTAGTTTATCAAAATCCAGAACTTCAATTTATTACCAATTCAGTCTATGACGAAATTAATATTCATTATAATCATCTAGACCGTAAAGCTGCAGAGAAAGAAACACAAGAGTTATTAAAACTTTTACATTTAGAAAACGTAAAAGATCAACACCCTTTTGAATTATCAATGGGTCAAAAACGTCGTTTAAGTGTGGCAACTGCTTTAAGTTCAAAAGCTGACATCATTTTACTTGATGAACCTACGTTTGGTTTGGATAGCCATAATACATTCCAATTGATTGAGTTATTCCAAGAACGCGTGTCTAATGGACAAACGATTATCATGGTAACCCATGACCCTGAAATCATTCGTCGTTATCCAACTCGTCGACTAAATGTTGAAAATGGACAACTTAAAGAGATGGCAGGTGACCTTCATGTTTGAACGATGGAAAAAGCATTATACGTTCGTTGATGATGTCAATATTATCACTAAATTATTACTTGGAGTCGCTTTATTCTTCTTTGTTATCTTTGTACATAATTTTGATTATATGATTTATATAACATTATTAATGTTCATTTTCTTACTTGCATTTAATGGTACTGCCTTTAAAATTACTGGCTCATTTATATTAGTATCTTCATTATTTGCATTATTATCTTCTTTATTTATGATTTTATATGGTGACGGCACCCATATGATTTTTAAATGGGGTATTATTCAAATTAGTGTTGAAAGTATCGTCAGAGGACTTCATTTATCTTTACGTACAATAACCGTTTCTATGTTGGGAATTTTAATCGCTTTAACTTCACAAATTGTTATGATTTTTTATAGTTTAATGCAACATTTAAAAGTTAAACCTAAAATTGCTTATGCATTTATGGCTGCGATTAGAATGGTTCCTCTCATTTTTACATCATTTATTCAATTGAGACGTTCGTTAAAAATGCGTTATCAAATGATCGATGCTTCAAATTATAGAGGTCTTAAACGTCTAAAACACTTATTGATTCCCATCTTAAGTCAAAATATCCGTCGTGCACATCAATTATCTGTGGCGATGGAATCTAAAGGCTTTAAAGATGGTCCAAGAACGTATTATTACAAAGCACCTTTTTCTTATAAAGATATTTTATTTGTGATTTGCGTTGTAGCCATTTTAATCATTGCATTTTACCTTTCACAATACTTACCTATCACTGGTATTACTGATGCGCGTGTATCAGGATATACAGCTTAAAGCAAACATTTAGGGCGTATCACTCACAAAGTGATACGCCCTTTTATTAATACTTTTATTAATACTTTTATTTCAATGCTTTATTTCCAATATCGTGACGATAGAATAGGTTATCGCTTTCTACTTTTTCCACATTGCTATAAGCTGCTTTTTGCGCTTCTTCAATCGTTGCCCCTTTTCCAACAGCTAATAAAACTCTTCCTCCTGAAGTAACGAAAGCATCATCTTCTTTACGTAAACCACTAACGAAATAATTATCATTTAATTCGAAGCCTGTTACTTTGGCACCTTTCTCATAACTGCCTGGATAGCCTTTAGATGCTAACATGACGCCTACAACATAGTCATCTTGCCATTGGAAGCGGATAGGATCTTTACGGTCTAAAGCGACGATTTGCGCCATTAAGTCACTTTCTAAACGACTTAATAATACTTGTGCTTCTGGATCTCCAAAACGCGCATTAAATTCTATGACTTTAGGGCCTTCTGAAGTTAAAATTGCTCCAATATAAAGCAATCCAAAGTAATCATACCCTTCCGCTTTCATCGCTTTCGCAATAGGTTGAGCAATTTCTTTATCCGTACGTTTTAGAACATCTTCAGAAATATGAGGGACTGGACAATATGCACCCATACCGCCAGTGTTAGGACCTTCATCGTTATCATACGCGCGTTTATGGTCTTGAGCGATACAGTCAAATGGCACTGCATAGTCACCGTTAATAAAGGTCATTAATGAGAATTCTTCACCTTCTAAAAATTGCTCAAATACTACTTTACCTTGTTCTTCTGGATATAGGGTTTCAACCGCTTCAATCGCATCTTCGCGCGTTTCGGCAATAATTACGCCCTTACCAGCTGCCAATCCATCTTTTTTAGCTACAATTGGCAACTCACATTGATTTACGTAGTCAAGAGCTTCTGTTTTAGAATTCACTTCTTTATAATCCGCAGTTGGAATATCGTATTTCTCCATTAATTGTTTAGCGAATAACTTAGAACCTTCTATTTGTGCTGCTTCTTTATTAGGACCAAACACTTTAATATTCGCTTGACGCAAGCGATTAGACAAGCCATCAATAAGAGGTTGTTCAGGGCCAATAACTACCCATTCAACATTATTTTCTTTTACAAACTTTAAAATAGCTTCGTGATCATCTTCAGCAATTTCAGTATGTGTTTCTGCCATATTCTCCATAGCATCATTGCCTGGAATAGCAAATAACTGTTGAATCAATGACGATTGATGTAATTTAGAAACTAAAGCGTGTTCACGTCCACCTGCACCTATAACTAAAACATTCATCTCACAAGTCCCTCCATTCTCTTCAATATTATATTAGTGTTTAAAGTGACGCATACCTGTCATTACCATAGTAATGCCATATTTATTAGCCATATCGATTGAATCTTGGTCTTTAATTGAACCACCAGGTTGAATAATCGCTTTTATACCGTGTTTAGCAGCGAGCTCCACAGTATCATCCATTGGGAAGAAACCGTCTGAAATTAAAGCAACATTATCATTGATTTCAATTGCGCGTTCTAATGCTATCTTCGCAGAACCTACACGATTCATTTGACCGGCGCCGATACCTACTGTTTGTTTCGCATTACTTAAGATAACCGCATTACTTTTTACAGATGGAATCACTTTCCAACCAAGTAACATTGCTTCCCATTGAGCATCTGTTGGTTTCATTTCAGTTACTACTTTCATATCTTCTTTAGAAACTTCATAGTTATCTTTATCTTGAACTAAGTAACCGCCAGATACTGAAACAAATTCCTCTTCTCGATTATCAATTGTCATATCAATTTCTAATAAACGAATATTTTTCTTTTTAGTTAAAATGTCTAATGCTTCATCAGTAAATCTTGGTGCGATCACTACTTCTAAAAAGATAGTATGCAACGTTTCAGCAAGTTCAGCCGTTACCGTTCTATTTAAAGCAATAATACCGCCAAAGATAGATTGATTATCCGCATCATATGCATTCTTGAAAGCATCTTCAATTGTATTTCCGATACCTACACCACATGGATTCATATGTTTCACTGCTACAGCTGCTGGTTCATTGAATTTCTTCACTAAAGATAACGCTGAATCGGCATCTTTAATATTGTTGTAGCTTAATGCTTTTCCGTGTAATTGCTTAGCACCTGCAATTGTATGTTTACTTGAAGAGGTGCGTACAAAGCGTGCTGATTGTTGCGGGTTCTCACCATAACGTAATTGTTCGCTATCTCCCTTGAAGAAACTTACAATTGCATGATCATACTCGTTTGTATGCGCAAATACTTTAATCATTAATTCTTTACGGAACGCTTCATCTAAACGGTCAGACTTAATTCGTTCAATCACTTCATTATAATCTGCAGGGTGAACAATTGTAGTAACATGTTTAAAGTTTTTAGCTGCTGCACGTAACATTGTTGGCCCACCAATATCTATATTTTCAATGGCATCAGCTTCTGTTACATCTGGATTTGACACTGTTTTTTGAAAAGGATATAAGTTCACGACAACCATATCGATTAAATCAATATGTTGTTCTGATAATTGCTCAAGATGTTCAGGTTTGTCGCGGTCCGCTAAAATGCCCCCATGTACCGCTGGATGTAACGTTTTAACACGACCATCCATAATTTCAGGAAATTGAGTTAAATCAGACACAGATTTTACTGGAACGGAAGCTTCTTCAAGCGCACGTTTCGTACCACCAGTTGAATATAATTCATAATCTAAGTCGTTTAATGCTTTAGCAAATTCTACAATTCCACTTTTATTTGAAACACTTAAAATTGCTTTTTTCATGATTTACTTAACTCCTTACTTGATGACCTTAGCAATAACGCTAGGATAAAGTTCATACTCTAAATGTTTAACACGTTCTTCTAATGCTTCTTTAGTATCGTCCGTTTTAATATCACATTGTCTTTGTTCAATAATTTCTCCCGTATCCATGCCACTGTCAACATAATGGACAGTTGAACCAGTCACATTATCACCGCTATTGAACGCTTGTCCAATAGCATCTTTCCCCTTATATTTTGGCAATAATGATGGATGAATATTTAATATTTTACCTTCGTAAGCGTCTAATAAATCTGGACCTATTAATCTCATATAACCAGCAAGAATAATCCATTCCACTTCTTCACGTTTTAATAGTTGAATCAAGTGTTGTTCATATGCAGATTTAGACTCAAAGTCTTTAGGTTCATTGATATGTGTCGCGACTTTTAGTTTATTTGCACGATCTATACAATATGCATCATCGTGGTCTGTATATAAAGATGTAATTTCAATGTTGTTAAGTTCCCCTTTGTCTACTTTTAAAACGATATTTTCAAAGTTACTGCCTGAACCTGAAGCAAAGATAGCTACTTTAGTCACGCCTCTACCTCCTCTAAATGGATAGGCGTATCTTTATCTGTAATAATTTCACCAATTTCATATGCTGAAATGCCTTCATTATTTAATATTTCAATCGCTTTTTTAGCTTCTTCTTTATCGACAATTACCGTATAGCCTATTCCCATATTAAATACGTTATACATTTCTTGAGTTTCAATTTGAGCCTGTTGTTGTAACCATTCAAATACTTTAGGCGTTGGGAAGGATTGCGTATTAATTTTCGCTGCTAAGCCTTTAGGTAAACCACGTGGGATATTTTCGTAAAAACCACCACCTGTGATATGATTCATGCCTTTTATTTGGACAGCCTTTTTCAAAGCAAGAATAGGCTTAACATATAACTTCGTTGGCGCTAATAAAGTGTCTAGATAAGTACGACCATCGAATTCATCATTTAAATTAATACCTGATTCTTTAATTAATTTACGGACTAAACTGTAACCGTTAGAATGAATACCGTTTGACTCAAGACCAATGATAACTTGGCCTTCTTGAATCGCTGAGCCATCAATGTAGTCTTCTTTCTCAACTGCACCTACCGCAAAACCTGCAAGATCATATTCACCTTCGTGGTACATTTCGCCCATTTCTGCAGTTTCGCCACCGATTAAAGCTGTATTTGTTTCCTCACAGCCGTCACTGACACCTTTAACGATTTGTTCAATCACTTCTGGCACCACTTTATTTGTAGCAATATAATCTAAGAAATAAAGCGGTTCAGCGCCTGTAGTTAAAATATCGTTCACACACATTGCTACAGCATCGATGCCAATGGTATCGTGTTTATTATTATCGATGGCAAGCTTTAATTTAGTACCTACACCATCTGTGCCAGAGACGAGAACGGGTGCTTTCATATTTAATTGTGATAAGTCGAATGTCGCACCAAATCCTCCTAAACCGCCAAGCACTTCTTTACGCATCGTACGTTGGACGTGACTCGACATTCTTTCAACTGCTTCGTAACCTGCGTGAATATCAACACCTGATTGTTCATAAGCTTTAGACATGGATATTACCCTCTCTATCAAAGTAGTGTTTATGATTGTTAATATAATCCTTTTGACGTTGACTCAAATTGTTATAATAATTTTCTTCATAATCGAAAAGGCCTGCCGGATAGTCGCCCGTAAAGCTTTCTACACATAAGCCATGATATGGCGCATCGTAATCTAAACCAATAGATTCAATTAATCCGTCTACGCTTAAATAAGATAATGAATCAGCGCCAATATATTCACAAATCTCTTCTGGTGATTTACTAGCTGAAATCAATTCAGCCGTTGTTGAAACATCGATTCCATAGAAACTTGGGAACATAAATTCAGGAGATGCTATACGTACATGAACTTCTTTGGCGCCTGAATCTTTCAACATCTTAACAATACGCTTGCTTGTAGTACCTCGTACGATTGAATCATCGACTAAGACAATACTTTTTCCGTCAACAATGTCTTTAACGGCTGATAATTTTACGCGAACACCTTGTTCTCTTAATTCTTGAGTCGGTTGAATAAATGTACGTGCTACATATTGGTTTTTCACTAAGCCCATTTCATATGGTAATTTGCTTTCTTCAGCATAACCACTTGCCGCTGATAATGAGGAATTGGGCACACCAATAACCATATCAGCATTAGCTGGACTTTCTTGAGCTAATTTTTTACCAGACGCTTTACGTACAGCGTGAACATTTTTCCCGGCAATCGTAGAATCTGGACGCGCGAAGTAGATATATTCCATCGCTGAAATTGCAGTATTTGTATGGCTTGTATAAGATTTTACTTCAATACCATCTTTATTAATTACGACATATTCTCCAGCGTGAATATCTTGAACATATTCAGCACCAAGCACATCGATCGCACATGTTTCGCTTGCTAAAATATATGTTCCATCTTGCATTTTACCGACTACAAGTGGACGGATAGCATTAGGATCAACTGCACCATATAGTGCGTCTTTAGTCAAAATCGCAAAAGTGAAACCACCTTTAATTTGACGTAAACTTTCTTTTAAAGCTTCTTCAAACGTTGGCGCTTTACTACGACGAATTAAGTGCATGATTACTTCAGTATCAGATGATGAATGGAAAATAGCACCATGTTTTTCTAAATACTGACGAAGCGCTTGCGCGTTAATTAAGTTACCGTTGTGACAAATCGCTACACTCATATCATAGAAGTGGTAAAGGAAAGGCTGAATATTTTCAATACCTTTATTACCAGAGGTAGCATAACGCACATGACCAATCGCGTTATGTCCTGCTTTAAGGTTCTCCATTTGAGGTGCTTTAATCGCTTCAGTTAGTAATCCTAAACCACGTTCACCCTTTAAGGTTTCACCATCTGAAACAACAATACCGGCGCCTTCTTGACCGCGATGTTGTAAACTATGAAGTCCCATGTAAGTTAATTGGGCTGCTTCAGAATGATTCCATATCCCGAACACACCACATTCTTCGTTTAATCCACTGTAGTTAAACATTTTTCAATGGCTCCTTCCCAATTTTCTTTAATATCTGAGACTTTTTCTACAATAGTAGTTTGAGCATTTGAAACTTTAAATTCATCTACATCTGTGAATTCACCGATTTCAATAGCATTGTCGATATCTAGTGTTTGACCTTCTTTTACTGCAATTACGTAGCGACCTTGTGTTTCACTAAATAACTGCGCATCTGAAAGATCTACATGAGCCGATAAACCAAGACTATGATAAGCACTAATACGTGCTAACGTCATTAATAAACCGCCTTTACCAACTGTTTGTACATGAGAGGCGACACCATTTCTAATTACTGTTTTAACTGCTTCGCCTTTTGCCACTTCATCACTTAAATCGATAGCTTCATATTCATGATTCACTTTGCCGTATAATAATTTTTCAATTTGACTGCCGCCGAAATCGTCTTTAGTTTCTCCAACAAGATATAATTTGTGACCAGCTTCAGGATGGAAATCATTTAAATAATCGATATCTTCAATTAGACCTACCATACCTACTACAGGCGTTGGAAAAATAGATGTACCACGTGTTTCGTTATATAATGAAACATTACCTGAAACGACAGGTGTTTTTAGCACTTCACATGCTTCTGCCATACCTTTCGTAGAATCAATTAATTGTTGGTAGATTTCTTTCTTTTCAGGTGAACCATAGTTTAAGCAGTCTGTTATAGCTAATGGTGTTGCCCCAACAGCAATTAAATTGCGATATGCTTCTGCTATAACCATTTTTCCGCCTTCATAAGGTTGATTAAAGACATATCTTGCTTCACCATCAATTGTAGAAGCAACAGCTTTATTTGTACCTTCTACACGTACAACTGAAGATTGTAAACCTGGTTTAATAATCGTATTCGCACCGACTTGTTGGTCATATTGTTCGTATAAATAATGTTTTGAAGCGATAGTTGGATGTGTTAATAATCTTTCAAATACCTCTTGAGCATCGATAGTACTGTAATCATTTTTAGATGTGTTATATTCTTTTTCTTCACCTTCTAAAATATAAACAGGTGCTTCATCAGCTAATGATTGAACCGGAATATCTGCATAGACTTCATCTTCGTATTTAAGGACGAAGCGGTCAGTGTTGGTTACCTCTCCAATTACTGCGCTATCAAGCTCATGTTTATCGAATAAATCTAAGAATTTTTGTTCTGTGCCTTTTTCAACGACTAATAACATTCTTTCTTGCGTTTCTGAAAGCATCATTTCATATGGTGAAATACCAGGTTCGCGTGTTGGCACTTTATCCAAGTGTAATTCCAAACCACTTCCGCCTTTAGCTGCCATTTCAGATGAAGAAGACGTTAAACCAGCAGCACCCATATCTTGAATTCCGACTAATTCGTCAAATGTGATAGCTTCTAATGTTGCTTCCATTAACTTTTTACCAACAAATGGGTCACCAATTTGAACTGATGGGCGTTTACTGTCACTTTCTTCAGTTAACTCTTCTGATGCAAAAGTAGCTCCGTGAATACCGTCACGCCCTGTTTTCAAACCTACATAAATAACTGAGTTACCTTCACCTTTAGCAGTCCCTTTTTGAACCATGTCATGGTCAATGACACCCACACACATAGCATTAACTAATGGGTTACCATCGTAACGATCGTCAAACTCAATTTCACCAGCAGTTGTTGGAATACCAATACAGTTACCATAACCACCGATACCCGCTACAACACCTTTCAGTAAACGTTGGTTTTGTTTCACTGATAGTTCACCAAAACGTAAGCTATTTAATAAATTGATTGGTCTAGCCCCAATAGAAACGATATCTCTGATAATACCGCCTACACCAGTTGCTGCACCTTGATATGGTTCGATTGCTGATGGGTGGTTATGAGATTCTACTTTAAACACAACAGCTTGATTGTCACCAATATCAACTACCCCAGCGCCTTCACCTGGTCCCATTAATACATGTTCACCAGTTGTTGGGAATTGTTTTAAGAAAGGTTTAGAGTGTTTGTAAGAACAATGTTCACTCCACATTACAGAGAAGATACCAACTTCAGTAAAGTTAGGTTCTCTCCCTAAAATTTCACACACTTTGTCATATTCTGCATCACTTAAACCCATGTCTTTATAGAGTTTTTCAAGTTTAATTTCTTCAATACTTGGTTCGATAAACTTAGACATTTTGTTCCCTCCAACTATTAACCATTGCTTCGAATAATTTCACGCCACTATCAGTGCCAAGAATTGTTTCAAGTGCTCGTTCAGGATGGGGCATCATACCACACACGTTACCTTGCTTATTAACAATGCCCGCAATATGCTCATGAGAGCCGTTTGGATTATCTTCATAAGTTAAGATAATTTGATTATTTTCAATCAATTCCTCATAAATTTCATCTGTACAATAATAATGGCCTTCACCATGTGCTACTGGATAAACTACAATTTCATTTTCACCATAGAGATTAGTGAATGAAGTTTGATTATTGACAATTTTCAGTTTTTCATTTCTGCTAATAAATAAATGAGAATCATTATGTAGTAGTGCGCCAGGTAATAGACCTATTTCCGTTAAAATTTGGAAACCATTACACACTCCTAATACAGGTTTGCCTTCTTCTGCGAAACGTTTAACTTCATCAATAATCGGCGCTACGCTAGCCATTGCTCCTGAACGAAGATAGTCACCAAAAGAGAAACCACCTGGAATGAGTACCCCGTCAAAACCTTCTAATGATGTTTTTCGATAATCAACATACTCTGCTTCAGTGCCTGACTTAATTGCTGCGTTGTACATGTCTCTATCACAATTTGATCCGGGAAATACGAGAACTGCAAACTTCATCTTATGCATTCTCCTTTTCATCTACAATTTTGTAGCTATATTCTTCAATCACTGTATTCGCAAATAATCTTTCACTTAGCGTTGTGATAATATTATCTACTGCTTCATCAGTAGCTTCATCAACAGTCATATATAATACTTTACCTACACGAATGTCATTAACTTGTTTATATCCTAGATCATGTACTGCTCGATTTAAGGCTTGTCCTTGAGTATCTAATACCTGTGGTTGTAATGTGATGTGAAGTTCAATCGTTTTCATTATTTAAGTTCCTCCAATTTATTTAAAAATGTTTGATATGTGTCAATAAGTGAACCAGTGTCATTTCTATAAACGTCTTTATCAAAATTAGTATCTGAATCTTTATCCCAAATACGACAAGTGTCAGGAGAAATTTCATCAGCTAATAAAATATTGCCATCTTGTGTTCTGCCAAATTCAACTTTAAAATCTACTAAGCGTAAATTCATTTCATCCATAAGTTGAATAAGCACATGATTGATATCTTTTGCCATCGTTTTTAATGTTTCTATTTCTTCGTCACTCGCAATATTAAGAAGTTTAACGTGATCATCTGTAATAAGCGGATCATTTAAATCATCATTTTTGTAAAAGAACTCTACCAGTGGTGTTTCAAATTGATGTCCCTTTTCAAAACCTAAACGTTTTGTAATAGAACCTGTAGCGATATTACGAACCACTACTTCTAATGGAATAATTTTGACTTCTTCAACTAATTGTTCTGTCTC
Source organism: Staphylococcus croceilyticus (assembly GCF_002902575.1). Taxonomy (GTDB): domain Bacteria; phylum Bacillota; class Bacilli; order Staphylococcales; family Staphylococcaceae; genus Staphylococcus; species Staphylococcus croceilyticus. The sequence goes on from NZ_PPRD01000010.1 coordinate 31,482, forward strand.
AGATAGTTGTTTAATAAAATGACTTTTAATTCCTTTTTGAGTTAAATAATCAAAGATAATTGAAGTGATTTTATTATTTAAACGCCCTTTACCTTCCATAGTGTCTTTTTTCGCGCCATTTCCAGCTGTAACTTCATCTTTATATTCCACTCTTAATTGGTGCGGTGTGTCAGTAGAAAAAATTCTTTTTGCTTTACCTTCATATAATAGAGACATGAATTATTCTCTCCCTTCAAATTCCTTGAGCATTTTAGCTTCTGTATCGTTAATGTCATCAGTCAAAATAGTCATATGGCCCATTTTACGGTCAGGTTTACGTTCAGGTTTGCCATAAATGTGAATATGCCATTCAGGATGTTCACTAAATTTATCCTCTAACAAGTCTAAATCACGACCTAGCAAATTCATCATGACGGCAGGTTTCAATATTTCAACTGACTTTGGCAGTGTTTGTCCTGTAACTGCTAAGATATGTGTATCAAATTGTGAATAATCACAAGCTTCGATTGAATAATGGCCGGAATTATGAGGACGTGGCGCAATTTCGTTTACAAATAAGTGATTGTCTTTATCTATAAAGAATTCAACCGTGAATGTTCCAACGAAATGTATAGCTTCAATAATTTTATTTACTTCATCTCTGGCTTCTTGTTCTTTATCGCTTCTTGCTGGCACGATAGTTTTAAATAGTATTTGATTGCGGTGTTCATTTTCTTGTAGTGGGAAATAAGTGATTTGTTTTTGATTGCCAATGGTTACTGTTAAAGAGACTTCAAGGGCTAAATCTAAATATTGTTCTGCTACACATTCTTGATTAGAAATAAGTGCTTTAGCTTCTTCAATATTTGTTTCATCTTTAACTAGTATTTGCCCTTTACCATCATAACCACCAAAGCGTGTTTTCAGAATGAAAGGATAACCTAATTCATTTATAGCGGTTTGAAGATCATCATTACTTTGAACAGATAAAAATGGAACAATTTTAGAACCAGCTTGCTCTAATGTTTGTTTTTCAGTTAATCTATCTTGTAATAATTGAATGGCTTGATAACCTTGAGGAATATTAAATTGTTCAGTTAGGTGTTGAAGTTGATCGGCCGAAATATTTTCAAATTCATAAGTAATCACGTCAGTTTTTCGACCTAACTCTTGTAATGCTTGTTCATCGTCATAAGCGGCGTTAATAAATTCGTTCGCCACTGGTTTACATGGACTATCGGCATTAGGATCTAAACATACGACTTTAAATCCCATCTTTTGAGCAGATTGTGCCATCATTTTACCCAGCTGTCCGCCGCCGATAATACCAATCGTGTCACCAAACTTTAATTTATTGAAGTTCATTTTGCATTTCACCTACTTTGTCTACAAGTGATTGTTCATAATTTTCTAAATTTTTACGAACACTTTCATTACCAATACTTAAAATTCTTGCCGCTAAAATTCCAGCATTTTTTGCACCAGCTGTACCAATGGCTGTAGTTGCAACTGGAATACCACCAGGCATTTGTACTATTGATAATAATGAATCTAAACCTTTTAAGCTTTTAGACTCGATAGGAACTCCAATAACCGGTAACGTCGTCATTGATGCTACCATCCCAGGTAAATGTGCTGCTCCGCCTGCACCAGCGATAATAATATCATAACCATTAGCTCTCGCTTCGCTTGCAAATTCGAACATTAACTTTGGCGTACGATGTGCAGATACTACCTTCTTATCGTACGGAATTTCAAATTGCTCTAACATTGCGCAACTTTCTTGCATTATCTTCCAGTCTGAGGAACTACCCATAATGACTGCTACTTTCACTTTGTACACCCTTTCAAAAGTTTGAAATATTGATACGATTAGTTGTATATTACAAATATAGCATAACAATCATTGAACGCTTTTTCAATTAAAAATCGAACTTTATTTTATTTTTTTAATTTAACTTACGTCTTTTGCCTAAAATTTGACGTAATTAAGGTTTGAAAGTTAAGCTATAATTATGATTTAAACAAACAAGGAGGAATTTTTTGTGGTTGCAAAAATTTTAGATGGGAAACAAATTTCTAAGGACTACAGACAAGGATTACAAGATCAAGTAGAAGCTTTAAAAGAAAAAGGCTACACTCCTAAATTATCTGTTATCTTAGTGGGAAATGACGGAGCTAGTCAAAGTTACGTTAATTCTAAAAAGAAAGCTGCTGAAAAAATTGGCATGATTTCTGAAATTGTTCATTTAGACGAAGATACTTCAGAAGAAGACGTATTAAAAGAATTGGATCGTTTAAACAATGATGATTCAGTAAGTGGTATCTTAGTTCAAGTTCCACTTCCTAAACAAGTAAGTGAACAAAAAATCTTAGAAGCAATCAATCCTGAAAAAGACGTTGATGGTTTCCACCCATCAAATATCGGTAAATTGTATATCGATGAACAAACATTCGTACCATGTACACCTCTAGGTATTATGGAAATCTTAAAACATGCTGATATCGATTTAGAAGGTAAAAATGCAGTTGTTATCGGTCGTAGCCATATTGTTGGTCAACCAGTTTCTAAATTATTATTACAAGCTAATGCGACGGTAACTATTTTACATTCACGTACTAAAGATATGCACAGTCATTTAAAAGATGCTGATGTTATCGTAAGTGCAGTTGGTAAACCTGGTCTTGTAACTAAAGATGACGTTAAAGAAGGCGCTGTTATTGTCGATGTAGGTAATACACCAGATGAAAACGGCAAATTAAAAGGCGATGTTGAATTTGATGAAGTTAAAGAAGTAGCTGGCGCAATTACGCCTGTTCCAGGTGGCGTTGGTCCTTTAACAATTACTATGGTATTAAATAATACTTTATTAGCTGAAAAAATGCGTCGTGGCATTGAGTAATTCTATTGATTGATTATTAATGTAATTGATGATTAAAAAAAGGGATGATAAGCGAACTTATTTCGCTTATCATCCCTTTAATATTTGGTTTAGTTATTAAACAGCCACACTTAATTTAGGTACAAATGTTTCGAAGTGGATATGGCTTTGGTCAACATCCATTTCTTTCAATAACTCAATAACTGATTGAAGGAATTGAGTGCCACCACATACATATACTTCTGTTTCATTATTAATAAATTTATCTAAATATTCTTTAGTTAAATAACCATTTGATGCTCTGTCATATAATTCATAATTAGCTGTTTCAACTTTTTCACTAATATCTTTCAATAGTGAAGTGAACGGTGTGTCATTCACATCTCCAGTCACTTGAATGAATTGAGCTTGACTACCTTTATCAGCAACTTCTCTAAACATTGAGACTAATGGTGTAATGCCAATGCCAGCTCCGATAAATAATTGTGGATGTTCAGTATTTTCTACCATGAATGGTCCTACTGGCGCTGATAAATTAATGTCATCGCCCTCTTTTAATTCATCGTGTAAAATTGTTGATACTTCACCTTCATGGTCTGTACTAACATCTCTCTTAACTGCAAATGTTAAATGTGTATTGTCTCCACCAACGATTGAATAATGACGTTTTGCACGATAAGGCATTTTGCTACTACTTACATCTACAGTAATATAGTTACCAGGAATAAACTGACTTAAATCATATTCATTTGAAGTCACTGTAAATGCTTTAATGTTTGATGAAAGTTGTTCGATTTTTTCAATTTTGAATGGTTTAAATCCATCCCATAACATTTTACTGTAAATGTCTTTTTCAACTTGAATAAATACATCAGCAATTTCTTGATACGCTTTTTTCCAAGTTTGAATAATCGGGTCTTCATCACCAAGACCTACGACTGCTTTGATTGCTTCTATTAAATTTTCTCCCACGATATCGTAGCCTGCGGGTGGTACTTGTAAAGCACAATGTTTATAAGCGATTTCTTTAACAACCGGCAAAATATTAGCTAAATTTTCAATATTAACTGCCGCTGCTAAGACACTTTGAGCTAATGCAGTCGATTGAAAGCCCTTCTGCTGATTCGTTTGGTTAAACATATTTTTTAATTCAGGATGTTGTTTAAACATTCTTTTATAGAAATAAGATGTTATTTCTGTTCCCTTTTGTTGTAATACAGGCACTGTTTCTTTGATAATAGCCTTTTCTTGTTCATTTAACACTAAAAATCACTCCCATTATTTATAACTCGTAATGACTACAACTATATTGTAATACAAATTAAAAAGGTTGCGTTATTAAATGTTATTGTTTTCACAAAATGTTCAATTTACATAAACTTAATATATATTTTCCTTTATATTATTTTAATTTTAGAAGTAATACGCTATATTAAGACTATAGTATGATGT
>NZ_PPRD01000098.1 GCF_002902575.1 Staphylococcus croceilyticus
AGAGATATTTGCGCTCTTTTTATACAAAAAATGCGGTTAATGAAACAATCAATTTGTTTCATCAACCGCATTTCTCATAGAACCTTTAAAAGAAGGTCTATTCAGCGATTTCTAAAGCGATTTCCATCATTTGAGTGAATGATGTTTGTCGTTCTTCAGCAGTAGTCGCTTCATCTCTTAAAATGTGGTCGCTTACTGTAAAGATGCCTAAAGCTTTTTTGCCAGCACTAATAGCATTTAAATATAAGCCAGCTGATTCCATTTCAATACCTAAGATACCCATTTTTTGCCAGCTATCATTAAATGTAGCATCAGCATTATAGAAAGTGTCTGATGAAAGAATATTACCCACATGACTTGTTGCGCCAATCTCATCGGCAGCTTTTTTAGCTTTTGTAACTAATTCAAAGTCTGCGATTGGAGCAAAGTGACCTGGAATATTAAATTGATCTACATAATTTGAATTAGTTGAAGCAGCTTGTGCAATAATAACATCATATAAATTTACGTCTTCTTGTAATGCACCACATGAACCAACACGAATAATTGTTTCTACATCAAAGAAATTATATAGCTCATAAGAGTAAATCCCAATACTAGGAATACCCATACCTGAACCCATTACTGAAATTTCTTTTCCTTTGTAAGTACCAGTATAGCCAAACATATTACGAACTTCGTTAAATTGTTCAACGTTTTCTAAGAAGTTGTCAGCAATATATTTTGCGCGTAATGGGTCACCAGGCATTAAAACTGTTTTAGCAATTTTAGTTCCTTTAGGTTGAATATGAGGTGTACCATTTGTCATTCCTATCTTCTCCTTAATATTCATAGTTAAGATTAAGATAACATTTGTTTAACTTTTTTGCGAATTTTTGTACTATATAAGTGAGGTACTATTTTGAAGAATAGGCGAAATGATAACTATTAACAACATATTGGAGGACTAAACTATGAATTATGCAAAATATATCGATCACACATTATTAAAGCCTGAGTCTACACGTGAACAAATCGATAACATTATTAAAGAAGCTAAGGAATATGGTTTCAAATCAATTTGTGTTAACCCAACACATGTTAACTACGCAGCGGAGCAATTGAAAGATTCTGATGTATTAGTTTGTACAGTTATTGGCTTTCCTTTAGGTGCTACAACTACAGAAACTAAGGTATTTGAAACTAAAAATGCCATCGATAACGGTGCTTCAGAAATTGACATGGTAATCAATGTAGGTGCGCTTAAAGATAAACGTTACGACGATGTTAAAAAAGACATTCAAGAAGTCGTTAACGCTGCTAACGGTAAAACAGTTAAAGTAATTATTGAAACTGTTTTATTAACTGATGAAGAGAAAGTAAAAGCTTCTGAATTAGCTAAAGAAGCAGGCGCTCACTTTGTAAAAACGTCAACAGGTTTCGCTGGAGGCGGCGCTACACCTGAAGATGTGAAATTAATGAAAGACACAGTTGGCGATGATTTAGAAGTGAAAGCTTCTGGTGGTGTACGTAACCTTGAAGACTTCAATAAGATGATCGATGCTGGTGCTACACGTATTGGTGCTAGTGCAGGTGTTCAAATTATTCAAGGTTTAGAATCTGATTCTGATTATTAATTTTCAGAAAAAGGGCAGCAATTAGAGAAAACAACATTATAGAAAGGGGTTCAGAACGATGAGAATGGTAGATATCATTGAGAAAAAACGTGATGGGAAAACTTTAACGAAAGAAGAAATTGAATTCTTTGTAGAGGGATATACTAAAGGTGATATTCCAGACTATCAAGCCTCAAGTTTAGCAATGGCAATTTATTTCCAAGATATGACTGATGAAGAACGTGCAGCCTTAACAATGGCAATGGTTAATTCTGGAGATGTCATTGATTTATCTCAAATTAAAGGTGTGAAAGTAGATAAACATTCGACAGGTGGTGTAGGTGATACTACGACCCTCGTGTTAGCGCCATTAGTTGCAGCAATAGGCGTGCCAGTTGCTAAAATGAGTGGACGTGGCTTAGGTCACACGGGTGGTACAATAGATAAACTTGAATCGATTGAAGGTTTCCATGTAGAAATTTCAGAAAAGGAATTTATTAAGCTCGTTAATGATAACCAAGTTGCTGTTATCGGACAATCCGGTAATTTAACACCAGCAGATAAAAAATTATATGCATTAAGAGATGTAACTGGTACGGTAAACTCTATTCCATTAATCGCCTCATCTATTATGAGTAAAAAGATTGCTGCTGGCGCAGACGCTATTGTGTTAGATGTTAAAACGGGTAATGGTGCATTTATGAAGACAATTGTGGATGCTGAGAATTTAGCACATGCTATGGTAAGTATCGGTAATAATGTTGGTAGAAATACTATGGCGATTATTTCAGATATGAGCCAACCATTAGGTCGTGCTATCGGTAATGCTTTAGAATTAAAAGAAGCCATTGATACATTAAAAGGCGAAGGGCCTGAAGACTTAACTGAATTAGTATTAACATTAGATTCTCAAATGGTAGTTCTTGCAGGTAAAGCAGACTCGCTTGATCAAGCACGTCAACTATTATTGGATGCAATTAAAGATGGGTCGGCATTAGCTAAATTCAAGACATTTTTAGAGAACCAAGGTGGCGATGCATCAGTAGTGGATGCGCCTGAAAAGTTACCGACTGCAAAATATCAAATTGATTATAAAGCGAAAATTAGCGGTGTAGTAGCAGAACTAATTGCTAATGAAATTGGTGTAGCATCAATGATGTTAGGCGCTGGTAGACAAACTAAAGAAGACGACATCGATTTAAGTGTAGGCATTGTATTAAATAAGAAAGTGGGCGACAGCGTCAATGAAGGTGACTCATTATTAACGATTCATAGTAACCGCGAAGATATTGATGACGTGATTGCTAAACTTGATGAAAGCATTACAATTAAAGACCAAGCGACTGCACCAAATTTAATTCATAAAATTATTACAGAGTAGGAGTGTTTCATTATGACGACACCTTTTAAACGGGTACATTTAATTGTTATGGACTCAGTAGGTATTGGTGAAGGACCAGATGCGGCAGCATTTAACGATGAAGGATCACATACACTTAAACATACATTAGAAGGTTTCAATCAAGAATTACCCAATTTACAACGTTTAGGTTTAGGTAACATTGACGATTTACCTGTCGTAAATAAAGTAGAAAACCCAGGAGCATTCTACACTAAATTAAGTGAAGCTTCAGTTGGTAAAGATACAATGACAGGTCACTGGGAAATTATGGGGCTTAATATTATGCAACCATTCAAAGTGTATCCTAATGGCTTTCCTGATGAATTAATTCAAGAAATTGAATCAATGACTGGACGCAAAGTCGTAGCGAATAAACCAGCATCAGGTACTGCAATTATTGATGAACTTGGTGAACATCAAATGAAGACAGGAGATTTAATCGTTTATACAAGCGCTGACCCTGTATTACAAATCGCTGCTCATGAAGATATTATTCCATTAGAAGAACTTTACGATATTTGCGAAAAGGTCCGTGAGTTAACGAAAGACCCTAAATATTTAATTGGTCGTGTCATCGCTCGTCCATATGTTGGCGAACCTGGTAACTTCACACGTACATCAAACCGTCATGATTATGCGTTAAAACCATTTGGTAAAACAGTTATGAATAGCCTTAAAGATAATGATTATGATGTTATTGCAATTGGTAAAATTAATGACATCTATGATGGCGAGGGTGTAACTGAAGCAATACGTACGAAAAATAATATGGATGGCATGGATCAATTAATTGACGTAGTTAAGAAAGACTTTAATGGTATTAGTTTCTTAAACTTAGTTGACTTTGATGCATTATACGGACACCGTCGTGATAAAGAAGGGTATGCACAAGCGATTAAAGATTTCGATGAACGTTTACCTGAATTAATTGAAAACTTGCAAGAAGATGATTTAGTCATTATTACTGCTGACCATGGTAATGATCCGATTGCTGATGGTACAGACCATACGCGTGAATATATTCCAGTATTAATGTTTAGTCCTAAAATTAAGGAATATCATGAACTATCTGGTGATACAACGTTTAGTTCTATTGGGGCGACTATTGCAGATAATTTCAACGTAGAATTACCAGAATTCGGAAAAAGCTATTTAAAAGAAATGGGAGTTGAACGTTAATGAAATTCTTTCGTTATTTACTTGGACTAGGATTTGGTACGGCAGGTGTTTTACATTTTACTAATGAACGCCAATTTAGAAATATCGTTCCAGACTATTTGCCATTACAAAAAACAGCAGTGTTAGTAACAGGTGTCTTTGAAATTTTCTTTGGCATTATGTTACTAGTTAAACGTCCAGCAGATTGGTTGAAAAAAGGTATGAACCTATTCTTACTATCTGTTCTACCTGCTAATGTTTATATGGCCCGTAAAAAATTGCCTTTAGGCGATAAACAAGTACCTACATGGGCGTTATATTTAAGATTACCATTACAATTTGTTTTAATGGGACTTATTAAAAAATTATAATTAGAACTTGAAATTCTTTTAAATTGATATATATTTAAAGGTGTTCTAAGAGAGATATTCACTTGTTTAAGTTGCTGGGGTGCTGTCTCTAAAGCAGTTCTTAAATGGATTATCATTTCACTTAAGTTGAGACGCTTGTCTAGGGGGCTGGGTCGAGCCTTGGTCTTGTAAAGTAGTTCTTAGGTAGATATTCACTTGTTTAAGTTGTTGCGCTTTCCGGTGGGAAAGGCTCAAGCCTGTAGTCTTGTAAAGGCGTTCTTAGATAGATACTCACTCACTTATGTTGCTAAGCTTTCCAGGGGTGCCGTCTCAGCCTGTAGTCTTCTAAAGAAATTCTTAGATGAACATTCACTCATTCTGTTGTGATGCTTGCCTAGGGGGCTGGGTCGAGCCTCGGTCTCGACACTCATCCTGCTCCCTCAGGCGTCACACAACGTCATTCGTAGTTCATCTTTAGAATTTCTTACATAAGTGCATAGCACTTATGTTCATTAATAATCAACATAGGAGTCTATGCAACTACATTTCGTAATCTATCTTAGAACGCCTTACACAAGTGCATTTGCACTTGTGTTCAATATGAAAAAAGCCAGGAGTCTTCACAACTACACTTCGTTATCTATCTTAGAACTACTCAAGTGTAAGCACTTAAGTTTATTTATAATTAATACAAGAATCGTGATAAAAAATATAAGAGTTTTATATGTAATTTTATATTAAAAATGTTTGAAAAAACTAAAAAAATCACCGCTTCTATCATTATTAAGAAGCGGTGATTTCTTTTTAGTTAATTAAATTATTTACCTTCTCCGAATACATCGTTCCATTGATCGCGTTTGTCTAAGAACGCTTGTGCAATTTCTTTAGCGCCTTCTAGAGAGTGGCTTGCAGCCCATCCGCATTGTACTTCATTACAAGCAGGTACTTCAGTAGCTTCTAACACATCATGTAATGTTTTTTCAATAATGTTTAACACATCTTCGTAATCATCATGATTAATGAATGATACATAGAAACCTGTTTGACAACCCATTGGACTTAAATCCACTACTTTATCAGTATGATTTCTAATATTTTCAGCCATTAAGTGTTCTAAAGAATGTAAACCAGGCATTTCCATATGTTCTTTGTTAGGTTGTTTGAAGCGAATATCATATTTTTTTATAACATCTCCATTTAAACCTTCCATTGTGCCTGCTAAGCGAACAAATGGTGCAACTACTTTAGTGTGATCTAAGTTAAAGCTTTCAACGTTCATTTTTGGCATAAATGTTCCTCCTAAATAAGACAATCATTTTAGATTCTTCAATAAGTTGATTGTAACAAGACTGTTCAGTATTTACAATTTTGCTAACTGAGGCAGTATACCACTTGCTTGAAATCTTCCTATTAAATATTGTGAGAAAATTTTGTAAATATAGATAAATTTAATGACAATAGATATTAAATCCGATAAAATAGGTAATAATTCATTTGAATGCGATTAAACTAATACTTAAATATAGCTTATAATACAAGGTTAATTTCGGCTATAAAAGGGAGTTATGATTTTATGAGTAATAAACAAGAAATTTTAGATTATATAGAGAATAAAAAATATGATTATGTTGAAATTAGTCATCGAATCCATGAACGCCCTGAATTAGGTAATGAAGAAATATTTGCATCAAGAACGTTGATTGATAAATTAAAAGAGAATGGATTTGACATTGAAACAGATATCGCTGGTCATGCTACAGGTTTTATTGCTACCTATGATTCGGAAAAAGAGGGACCGACGATTGGCTATTTAGCTGAATATGACGCGTTACCTGGATTAGGGCATGCTTGTGGTCATAATATTATAGGGACATCAAGTGTATTAGCTGGTTCAGCATTGAAACAAGTGGTCGACCATGTTGGGGGTAAAGTGGTCGTGTTAGGCTGTCCTGCTGAAGAGGGTGGTGAGAATGGTAGTGCTAAAGCTTCCTATGTGAAAGCTGGCGTTATCGATGATATTGACATAGCATTAATGATTCATCCTGGTAATGAAACGTATCCAACTATCAATACGCTAGCCGTTGATGTATTAGATATTAAATTTTATGGTAAGAGCGCGCATGCTTCTGAAAATGCAGACGAAGCATTGAACGCTTTGGATGCTATGATTTCTTACTTTAATGGTGTTGCACAACTAAGACAACATATTAAGAAAGGACAACGTGTGCATGGTGTCATCCTTGACGGAGGTAAAGCGGCAAATATTATACCTGACTTTACCCATGCAAGATTTTACACACGTGCTAGAACACGTAAAGAGTTAGATGTATTAACTGAAAAAGTAAATCAAATTGCTAGAGGCGCTGCGATTCAAACGGGATGTGATTATGAATTTGGACCTATTCAAAATGGTGTGAATGAGTTTATTAAGACGCCTAAACTTGATCAACTTTTCGAAAAATATGCGAATGAAGTAGGCGAAGAAGTTAGTCATGATGATTTTGGTTTCGGTTCTACAGATACGGGTAATGTCAGTCATATAGTACCTACGATTCACCCTCATGTGAAGATTGGGTCTAGAAATTTAGTTGGTCACACGCACCGATTTAGAGAAGCAGCTGCAAGTGTTCATGGTGATCAAGCATTAATTAGAGGAGCTAAAATAATAGCTTTAATGGGCTTAGAATTAATTGAAAATAAGGGATTGCTTGATGATATTGTTCAGCAGCACTCTCATATAAAGGGGCAAATTAAATAATGACAGAGAACACTAAAAGACCTATGTTGACGTTAAGTGATTTATATGATGAAACGATTGTATATAATTCAAGACCTTCATATATAGCAAACCCATGGCTTAAACCTGAAGAACATCAATCTAACTTTTTAACGGGAAGAGAAATGATTATTGCAGATAAGATGCCGATGATTTTACATGAAGCAAGCGTTACGGATAGATTACAACAATTATTTGATGTCATTGGTAAATCTATTCCTAAACATATTTATAAGTTTCATAATCGTGAAACTTATGAACATTTATTAAATGAGATTGCTGAAGATAAAGGAAAAAAGATTTATTTCCAATACGTTCATAGTGATGATGTGATTAATGAAGATTCATACGCTGTAGATAAAGAGGTATTTATCGCATTAAATAACAAAGCGCGTATACCAGAATGGACAAACAATAAATATTTACCAGATCGTGAAATTGTAGCTATTAACGATTTCAAAGCGCGTATTAAAGATTGGTCATTCCCATTTGTTATTAAGCCAGGGGACGAGTTACCGACTGCTGGTGGATATGGCGTAATGATTTGTTATAACGATGAAGATTTAGAAAAAGCAACAAAACGAATTTTTGATGCGACTGATGCAACAGAGCATTTGATTATCGAACAGAAAATAGAAGCGGTTAAAAATTACTGTGTGCAATACGCTTATTCAGAAGAATTAGGAATTAAATATCTCGGTACCGCACATCAAATTACAAATGAATATGGCTTTTATGCAGGTAATGAAAATGTTCATGAAGTACCACAAAAAGTAATTGATGCTGGTCGTGAGATTATGGAAAATGGTGTAGAACTAGGTTTCTTTGGAGTAGCAGGATTTGATTTATTATTGGATAAAAATGATGATGTCTTTGCTATCGATTTGAACTTTAGACAAAATGGTTCTACAAGCATGCTTTTATTACAACATGAGTTAAATCCTAATTATCAAAAGTTTTATAGTTACTTCTCTCGAGGAGATAACGAACACTTCTTTAATGTCATTCTTAAATATGTGGAAAAAGGTGTACTTTATCCATTATCTTATTATGATGGAGAATGGTTCGGCAAAGATAAAGTGAAATCACGTTTTGGTTGTATTTGGCATGGGAATTCAAAAGAAGAAGTGGAAGAATTAGAAAAAGCTTTTATAGCAGAGCTTGATAAATCAGAATTGTGAGAATATTTCGATTAAAAAATTAAAATTAAGCGTTCTAGAAAAAAATTTTCTAGAACGCTTTTATGTCTCATTCTCCTAAGTATATTGCACCTAATGCACCTGAAAATGCGCCATTTTCAATATAAAACGGTTTGCATCCTCTTAAAACAGTATAATCCTCAATTACTTCACGTAATAAAGAATTGTTATTGAACGATGAACCAATATAAACAACGTTCTCAGTTTTATATTCGCGTGCTACCGTAATAGCCATTGTTGTAATAACTTCTCCTACCACTCCGACTACTGAAGCCAATTTATTAGGAGCAGTGAAGTCTACATCCATATTATGAAGAACGTTACCAAAGTTTGCTGCTGTCAGTTCTCCAGAAATAGGAGGCTCAGTGTCTTTATAAATATGTTTGACTTTAAGATCTATCGTATCTCGATCACCAGCTTGGGCAAGGTTTGTTAACTGCTCATAATCTGAGATTTGAGTTAAAAGAAAACCTAAACCTTGAATCATACCTCCGCCAGTGCCGATACCACCTACACGTTGTTGCTGTTGACCATCAAAATAGTGTAAAGAAGTTCCTGTACCAACGTTCGCAAAGATATATTCTTTAATATCGTGACCTTGTTCTTTAAGTAGTATGCCAAGGCCTTTTGAAGAAGCATCAAATTCCACAAAAGTATTAGAGGAAGTATTTATGTTTTCAGCAATAACGCCGGCGTTTCCGCCAGTTAAACTAATTGCTTCAAACGTTTCATTATTTAACCATTTGATAACTTTATGTATATCAGTAGTTAGTTCAGTATGATAAGTACGTTCATTATCTTGTTCTTGAACGATTTTTATTAACGTACCTCCTGCATCAATACCTACTTTCATTTCATTCACCTCGTGATTTTATATGTCATACTAATAGTAAATGAAATTTGCCGAATTACAATAGCCTAATTTTAAAAAAATTAAAAGTTCAAAAAGTTACATCTAAATTGAATAGTATAAAAATTGGAATAACAAAGGAAAACATCTATAATAATATGTAACTTAATTGGAAGATGTAGGGGAGAAGACATGACTATTAAAAAGCAATTTGAAAATATTATAATTCAAGAATTTGAAGAGAAATATCGAGAAGATGTTGTGAACTTTGAATTAAGCGAACGTCAACAAATTTATTCATCATTACCCAAAACAGTATTAGAAGAAGCATTAAATGATGACAATAGAATTGCGAATATTGCGATAAACGAAGAGGGAGATGTAGTAGGGTTCTTTGTGTTACATCAGCACTATCAACATGAAGGTTATGATACTCCGGAAAATGTCGTTTATGTGCGTTCATTATCTATTAATGAGAAGTTTCAAGGACATGGTTATGGCACAACAATGATGATGTATTTACCACAATATGTCCAGGCACTATTTCCAGATTTCAATCATTTGTATTTAGTGGTGGATGCTGAAAATAAAGGTGCATGGAATGTATATGAGCGTGCAGGATTTATGCATGCTGCTACGAAAGAAGAAGGCCCTATCGGGAAGGAAAGATTATATTACTTAGATTTAGATTCAAAGCATGTCTCATCATTACGTCTAGCTGAGAATGAAGATTCAAGTATTGCTTCTTATAAAGTTGTAGATTTATTAAAAGATAACCAAAAAGTAGGGTTTATTGCGCTTGAACAACGTGAAGATAGAGTGAATATCGCAGCAATTGAAGTGAATAAAGATCAGCGTAAAGAAGGCATTGCAGAAAGTGCGCTACGTCAACTCCCTACATATATTCGTAAACATTTTAAAGATATTACGACTATAGTTATTACATTATTTGGGGAAAATAATGAATTAAAATCATTATGTATTAATAGTGGATTTGTTGAAATGAATCAATGTGAGGATTTAGTGATTTTTGAAAAATATATAAATTACTAAGAGAATAGCAATTGCGAAATCACTTGTTGTCATTTATAATTTATCTTTGTTACTATTAATTAATGAAAATTAACGAGTTATTATAAAATCCTTCGAAAGGAAGTTAAGTTATAATGAAAATTCAAGATTATACTAAAGAAATGGTTGACGAAAAATCATTCATCGATATGGCTTACACTTTATTACATGACAAAGGTTCAACAATGAACTTATACGATATCATTGATGAATTTAGAAGTTTAGGCGATTATGAATATGAAGAAATTGAAAATCGTGTGGTACAATTCTACACTGATTTAAATACAGATGGTCGCTTCTTAAATGTTGGGGAAAATCAATGGGGTCTTCGTGACTGGTATTCAGTGGATGACATTGAAGAAAAAATCGCGCCAACAATTCAAAAATTCGACATCCTTGATGATGACGATGAAGAAGATAAAAACCTTAAATTATTGGGCGATGATGAAATGGACGATGACGAGGATATTCCAGCTCAAACAGATGACCAAGAAACATTAAACGATCCAGAAGATGAAGAAGTTGAAGAAGTTGAAGATGAAATCAATGAATCTGATATTGTGATTGAAGAAGACGATGATGAAGACATCGCTGAAGAAGATGAAGAAGCATTCGAAGATGAAGAAGATTTCAACGACTAAATTTTAGTTTTGATTGACTTTTATTAAAAAGATGTTAAAATTTTATTCGGGCTCCTTTAAATAGGACACGTGTATAAATTTTATACGCTCCCCTTGCATCTATGTGAGAGGGAGCGATTTTTTTATTTTATTAACTTTTAATTATAAGTAATTGTTTAGAAAGGAAGCATCCCTTTATTAATTAGGAGGTCAGGAAATGACAAAATTTATTTTTGTAACAGGCGGAGTAGTGTCATCATTAGGTAAAGGTATCACAGCCGCTTCTCTAGGAAGATTGTTAAAAGATAGAGGTCTTAAAGTAACGATTCAAAAATTCGATCCATATTTAAACGTAGACCCAGGTACAATGAGTCCTTATCAACACGGAGAGGTATTTGTTACAGACGATGGTGCTGAAACTGACTTAGACTTAGGACATTATGAACGTTTCATAGATATTAATTTAAATAAATATTCAAATGTAACAGCTGGTAAAGTTTATTCTCACGTATTGAAGAAAGAACGTCGTGGCGATTATTTAGGCGGTACAGTACAAGTAATTCCACACATCACTAATGAAATCAAAGAACGATTATTATTAGCTGGAGAAAGCACTAATGCTGATGTAGTTATCACTGAAATCGGTGGTACAACTGGTGATATCGAATCATTACCATTCATTGAAGCGATTCGTCAAATTAGAAGTGACTTAGGTCGTGAAAATGTGATGTATGTACACTGTACTTTATTACCATATATTAAAGCAGCAGGCGAAATGAAAACGAAACCTACACAACACAGTGTTAAAGAATTACGTGGATTAGGTATTCAACCAGACCTTATTGTCGTACGTACAGAATATGAAATGACACAAGACTTAAAAGATAAAATTGCTTTATTCTGTGATATCAATAAAGAAAGTGTTATTGAATGTAGAGATGCATCTTCATTATATGAAATTCCTTTACAACTAAGCGCACAAGATATGGATGATATTGTTATCAAACGTTTAGATTTAGATGCTAAATACGATACACAATTAGATGAATGGCAATATTTATTAGATACAGTAAACTCATTAGACGGTACAATTACAATTGGCTTAGTAGGTAAATATGTAAGTTTACAAGATGCTTATTTATCTGTCGTAGAATCATTAAAACACGCGGGTTACCCATTGAAGAAAGATGTTGTCGTTAAATGGATTGATTCTAGTGAAGTTACAGATGAAAATGTAGAAAGCTACTTAAGTGATGTAGATGGTATCTTAGTACCTGGTGGTTTCGGATTTAGAGCAAGTGAAGGTAAAATTTCAGCGATTAAATATGCACGTGAAAATAACGTACCTTACTTCGGTATTTGCTTAGGTATGCAATTAGCAACAGTAGAATATGCAAGAAATGTATTAGGCTTAAAAGGCGCACATTCAGCAGAGTTAGATCCAAATACGCCTTATCCAATTATTGACTTACTTCCTGAACAAAAAGACATTGAAGATTTAGGTGGTACGTTACGTTTAGGATTATACCCATGTACTATTAAAGAAGGTACATTAGCACACCGTATTTATGATGCTACTAACATTGAAGAAAGACATCGTCATCGTTACGAATTTAACAATGAATACAGAGAACAACTTGAAGAGAACGGTATGGTATTCTCAGGAACTAGCCCAGATGGTCGTTTAGTTGAAATGGTAGAAATTCCTGAAAATGACTTCTTCGTAGCTTGTCAATTCCATCCTGAATTCTTATCAAGACCTAATAGACCGCAAGCTATTTTTAAAGCTTTTGTAGAAGCGGCTTATAAACATCAAAATCAAAATTAAATTAACAATGATATATAAAAGCACCTCCTTTCTATATTTAAAAAAGGAGGTGCTTTTACGTTGTAGTTATAGGTCTAAATCGCGTGTCATCTCAATCATTTGCGTATAAATTTCATAATAAATGTAATTAAAAGCCATTGTGTGAGGCTGAACAATTTTATCATAATCTTCTGTATAAACAATTGGACGAGGTGTAGCTAAATTAACAAAGTGCAGAAGATGTTCAGGGAGATCTTCTTGTTTAGGACGATTACAAATTAAAACAAAATCGATATCTTGATCAAGTAACTCTTGCACATCTTTAGCGACTTCCTCAGTATAAAAAGGAGAAAAAAGTAAAACACGATCTGTTGAATCGATTTCAGAGATAGATTTGATTTCAGATAGTCGCTTTGAAGATTGTAGTCGTTCTTCACTTTCTAAGATAAAGGGTTCGAAGAATTTTAAATCTCTATAACCTTTAATATAAACATAGCCTTCACCGCCAATCGCTTGTATTAAGCATTGTGCTGCCATTTGAATATCTAACGCTTGGTCTTCTAAACGATTAAATATACCGGTTAATTGTGTATGTAATATTTTAGACATGTTTATCCTCCATTTCATAAGTATTGTAATGAAATGTGCGAGGTTATGCAATTGTCTGGAATTTCAATTTTGCTTAATAATTTACGTTTTTTAATGATTTATATGTTTGAACGAGTATAAACATGCAATTAAAATTCTTTTCTGATATAATGATTTTGAAAAATTAGTGCAATTGCACCCAAGGAGGAACTTTCATGCCATTAGTTTCAATGAAAGAAATGTTAATAGATGCAAAAGAAAATGGTTATGCGGTTGGTCAATACAACATCAATAACCTAGAGTTTACACAAGCAATTTTAGAAGCTTCACAAGAGGAGAATGCTCCAGTAATTTTAGGTGTATCAGAAGGTGCTGCTCGTTACATGAGTGGTTTCTATACAGTAGTAAAAATGGTTGAAGGTTTAATGCACGACTTAAATATTACTGTACCAGTAGCAATTCACTTAGATCATGGTTCAAGTTTCGACAAATGTAAAGAAGCAATCGATGCAGGTTTCACATCTGTAATGATTGATGCTTCACATAGCCCATTTGATGAAAACGTTGAAATCACTTCTAAAGTAGTTGAATATGCACACCAACACGGTGTATCAGTAGAAGCTGAATTAGGTACAGTTGGTGGACAAGAAGATGATGTTGTTGGCGGTATCATCTATGCTGACCCTAAAGAATGTCAAGAATTAGTAGAAAGAACTGGTATTGATGCATTAGCACCTGCATTAGGCTCAGTACATGGTCCTTACAAAGGCGAACCTAAATTAGGTTTCAAAGAAATGGAAGAAATCGGTGCTTCAACTGGTTTACCATTAGTATTACATGGTGGTACTGGTATCCCTACAAAAGATATCCAAAAAGCAATCCCTTATGGTACAGCTAAAATCAATGTAAACACTGAAAACCAAATTTCTTCTGCTAAAGCAGTAAGAGAAGTTTTAAATAACGACCAAGATGTTTACGATCCACGTAAATACTTAGGACCTGCTCGTGAAGCAATTAAAGAAACAGTTAAAGGTAAAATTAGAGAATTTGGTACATCTAACCGTGCTAAATAATTAAGCTAGCTTATAATGCGCTTATTAAATAACTAATTTAAATGGAGTGTAACTCTGAATTCATATTTGAATTCAAGTTCACTCCATTTTTTATTTATAGCAATTTTGAATTAATAATTTTTTGAAAATGATTTATAATACTATTATACATAATACCTTTTAAAGGTTTTATACGATTACCAGAT
>NZ_PPRD01000099.1 GCF_002902575.1 Staphylococcus croceilyticus
ATAAAACTAAATAGTGTTTGTAACTTACAGTTACATTTATTGGAATTAACGTTGACATATTGTCATTCAGTTTTCAATGTTCATTTTAGAAATTTTATAAATGGTGGAGACTAGCGGGATCGAACCGCTGACCTCCTGCGTGCAAAGCAGGCGCTCTCCCAGATGAGCTAAGCCCCCATATTATTTAAGAAGTCGGGAAGACAGGATTCGAACCTGCGACCCCTTGGTCCCAAACCAAGTGCTCTACCAAGCTGAGCTACTTCCCGTATTTAATTAAATAAGGTTTGAATTTTAAATGGCGCGCCCGATAGGAGTCGAACCCATAACCTCTTGATCCGTAGTCAAACGCTCTATCCAGTTGAGCTACGGGCGCTATATTTAAAAAGATGGTGCCGAGGACCGGAATCGAACCGGTACGGTGATCTCTCACCGCAGGATTTTAAGTCCTGTGCGTCTGCCAGTTCCGCCACCCCGGCAAAAAATGGAGCGGAAGACGGGATTCGAACCCGCGACCCCCACCTTGGCAAGGTGGTGTTCTACCACTGAACTACTTCCGCATGTGGCTATTAAAATAATCGTATGAGCCATAGAGGATTCGAACCTCTGACCCTCTGATTAAAAGTCAGATGCTCTACCAACTGAGCTAATGGCTCAAAGATGGTGCCGGCCAGAGGACTTGAACCCCCAACCTACTGATTACAAGTCAGTTGCTCTACCAATTGAGCTAGGCCGGCTATATAATTGAAATGGTGGAGAATGACGGGATCGAACCGCCGACCCTCTGCTTGTAAGGCAGATGCTCTCCCAGCTGAGCTAATTCTCCGATTTAGTAAGCCTGGCAACGTCCTACTCTAGCGGAACGTCAGTCCAACTACCATCGGCGCTAAGGAGCTTAACTTCTGTGTTCGGCATGGGAAC
>NZ_PPRD01000100.1 GCF_002902575.1 Staphylococcus croceilyticus
TTTATAATCCTGATTATTATGTATAAATGAAATAATCAAACGATAAATTTCTTTGAATTCAGCTTTATTTTTAATGGTAACTGCTAGACTAATTTTCTTTTCAAAAAGCTTTTCAAAACATCTGTTAAGTAAATTAAAATTGATTTGTTGACCAAGGATGTCACTGATATCATTAATCAATATAGCGGAATTAGGTAAATAGGATAGTTCAATGTTATAAAAATCATTAAATACAAATTGAAATAATTCGTTTGTATTTTGAAAATGAATAAACGCTTTCGAGGATTTAGTCTGAGTTTGGGTTTGAATATTGTGAATATCGACATAAGTTGTTTCAGAAGTTAAATGGTCAGTAAATTCAAACTCTGAAATTAATTCTAAATGCTTTTCTTCTATATGGTGTCTAAATTTGATTTTAGGCATAGGTTGTAAATCATTTAATTTTGAACGAAATTGTTTAGGACTAAAGTCCAGATATTTCTTAAATTGATTTGTAAAATTAGTATGACTACTAAAACCTGATAATTCAGATATTGTTGTGATAGATTGATTTGTAGTTAATAGTAAATTTAAGGCATGTATAATCTTTAAGCTTGTATAAAAATCTTTGAAGTTCATATTTAAATAGCGAACAAATAAATTTGAACAGTAAGACTCAGAAATAACGGCATATTGAGCTAAATCTTGTAGAGAAATATTAGTTGTTATATTTTCATTTATAAATAACAAAATATTCGATAGTATTTGATGATCTACCGACATTTTAGGAATGTAGCTGGTTTCATTTCTAACTACAGCTTCTTTATAAAGTGTTTGAATAATTTTTGAAATTGCCTTTTCATCTTGAGATTCGTTATTTGAAAAGTGAGTAATACTTTGCAAAATGATGGATTTAATGAAGCGGTTAGATTGTAAAAGGTGACGGTCAAAATAACAATTAAAGAACGTATTATCCTCTAAATAAAAGTATGCGACAGGAATTTTAAGTTCTATTAAATTTTTAGCTATTTTTATTTGATATAAATCACCTTGATTAATAATCGCAATGTGATTTTGTAAATCTTTACTTTCTCCATTTATAGAAATAGTTAATTCATTAGTTAGTGAAAAAAGCAAAATCACATAGTTGATGTTTCGTGTTGGTGCAGAAGTAATATGTTCATGTAAAAGAAGGTTGCTACTCATGTATGTGGGTCTCCTGGTCGTTAGTATAGTTTTTTAAAATAATCTCGTTCAACATGTTTGAGGATAATAAAAGCTAGTTTTATACGGTAAATTTTCTTAAAATTGAAAGATTAACTAGAGAAGTATTTATTAATTTTAAATTTATAGCAAAGTAGATGAAAGTAAAAAACAAGTTAAAAAGCATTTAGATATAAGGTTTTAGCAATTCTTTAACATCAATGAGAAAATAACGTGCAAATAAACATTGAATAAAAAATATGGATTAAAACCTTAAAGATAAGGGTTTCAACCATATTTTTTGTTCATAAAAAGTAGACATTGAAAATAAAGTGCAAGTAACGTGCAAATAAAAATTATGCCCAATAAGGTATATATTTCATATGTCTTGGTGAGGTATCAGGATCTACTGGCTTGATATATCCCTCAGTAACTGCATCTTTTATAATTCTTGAAATAACAGAGATTTTTTTATCGTCTAAGCCAAATCTTGTTCTGAGTGACTGATTTGTTATATTTTCGCTCTCAACATATTTTAAACATGCATGCATGTATGTTGCTAGTATTTTTTCATCTTTAGTCATATCATTAATATTTTTGTAAGCATTTAAAGTAACCTTTATAAATTCATCATATAAAGTTATTTTAGGTGCAGGTAGTTGATATTTTTCTGTTTCAGATATTACTTTATCAATACCAGTACCACGTTCTTCACAAATTCCCATTCTTCTTAATAAGGAGGCTAAAATTTCATTTCTTGATTTTGGAGGGGAATCTAGAAATCTTTCGACCTTAATTAAAGGAGTTCCTGGATTAACTATTTCTATTCTATTATCAAAAATTTCAATTACTGGTCCAGTTCCACCTATAGTTAAATCTTGATGAATGAGAGCATTAGCTACTAACTCTCTTATAGCTAATTCAGGATACATTGTAACAGTAGTTCTAAAGACTTCGCCTATAACCTCATTACTTGGCAATAAATTATTTATATACTTTATAAGTCCTTTAAAACCACTAGCGTACCCTTTTACCCCTACTTGCTCACTAATAGTTTCAATTTTATTATTACCTTTATATTTAATAACTCGGGGAGCTTTTCTTTTTAGATGTTTAAAATCATCTAAGTTTTTAGCTAATAAAATTGCACCTAGATTTGTAATATAAATATTTCCTTCTTTTTCTTTAATAATTTCATCATATTTTAAATAATCAATAATTAAATTTAATTGATTTGGAATAGGT
>NZ_PPRD01000101.1 GCF_002902575.1 Staphylococcus croceilyticus
TGTTCCCATGCCGAACACAGAAGTTAAGCTCCTTAGCGCCGATGGTAGTTGGACTGACGTTCCGCTAGAGTAGGACGTTGCCAGGCAACCACATTTGACCATTTGGTCTTTTTTTGTGGCGAATATTACAAGAATTTAAAAAAGCTGTTGACTTTCAATTCAATAGCGAGTATAATTAATTCTTGTGGTAAAGAAATGAACATTGAAAACTGAATGACAATATGTCAACGTTAATTCCAATAAATGTAAC
>NZ_PPRD01000102.1 GCF_002902575.1 Staphylococcus croceilyticus
CTCTTAAAGCGTCAATAACTTCTTTAGTTTTAAGAGAAGCTTGGTTATTTTCATGCAAAATTGTGCCATCCATATCTAAAAATATAGCTTTTGTTTTTTCTGTCATTATTTATGTACCCTCCGTATAATTATAATAATTTTTATTTTTCAAAAATAGACTCCAACGCTGATGGTATTTTACTATTTCTACATCCACCTTGAACATTCGAGACATTATGTCACTATTAAGAATATCGCTAATATCTCCCTGTTTAAAGCATTTCCCTTCTTTTAATAAAAATATTTTATCGAATAATGGAACAATTTCTTCAATGAAATGTGTCACGTAAATGACAGAGAGTGTGGGATATGTTTGATTTAATTGTTCTAAGGTGGTAAATAAAGTTTCTCGTGCAATGAAATCCAAACCTGAAGCAGGTTCATCTAAAATAAGTATTTTAGGATGATTCATCAATGCGCGTGCAATCATTACCTTTTGTTTTTGACCCGTTGAAAGGTACCCTAAGAATTGATGTCGGAAATAATCCATACCCACTATTTTTAATAAAGATTCAGCTTCTTTAACTAACGCTTCATTTATTTCTTCATAAACGCCTATAGATTTAAAAGCTCCACTTATCACAACATCTAATACAGTTTCACCTTCTTGAAACTTTTCTAATAAACTAGAAGATACGTATCCTATTTGCTCTCTAACCTTTGTAGCAGAATACCCTTGATGTCCTGGTTGCCTCCCAAAAAGATTAATAGTACCTTCAGTAATAGAGTCATAACCATTTAATATATTTAGGAGGGTAGTTTTACCGGCCCCATTTAAACCGTATAACACCCATTTTTCTCCTTCATTAATCTCCCACGATAATTGATTAAGAATTAATTTACCTTGCTTCTTTTTACTAATATTTTCCATAGATATTAACATCAAAACACCCCATCTCACAATAATAATATTGTAAGATAATTCAGACAATTATTCAAAATCAATTTTCCTCCTTAAATAAGTAAATTTGGAATGAAAAAACAGCCTAATGAGATAACTCATTAGACTGTTAAATAGCTAAGATTAATATAAGCTATTATTCTACTGTTACTGATTTAGCTAAGTTACGTGGTTTATCTACGTCTAAGCCTCTGTGTAATGCAGCATAGTAAGAAATTAATTGTAATGTAACTACTGATACTAATGGAGTTAATAATTCATGTACATGAGGGATAACATACGTATCTCCTTCTTTTTCTAAACCTTCACTAGAAATGATACATGGATTTGCACCACGAGCTACAACTTCTTTAACATTACCGCGGATTGATAAGTTAACTTTTTCTTGAGTTGCTAAAGCAATAACTGGTGTACCTTCTTCAATTAACGCAATTGTACCGTGTTTTAATTCTCCACCAGCAAAACCTTCAGCTTGGATATATGAAATCTCTTTAAGTTTTAATGCGCCTTCTAAACTTACATTGTAGTCCATTGTACGTCCAATGAAGAAAGCGTTACGAGTTGATTCTAAGAAATCTGTAGCAATTTGTTCCATTTTAGGTGTATCATCTACAATTGTTTCAATTGCAGTTGTTACTTTAGCTAATTCTCTTAATAAATCAACATCATTGTTACGGCCATGTTCTTTAGCTACTACTTGTGAAAGAATTGATAATACAGCAATTTGAGCTGTATAAGCTTTAGTAGATGCTACAGCAATTTCAGGACCTGCATGTAATAATAATGTATGGTCCGCTTCACGAGATAATGTTGAACCAGCAACGTTTGTTACTGTTAATGATTTATGACCAAGTTTATTTGTTTCAACTAATACAGCACGGCTATCCGCTGTTTCACCTGATTGTGAAATGTAAATAAATAAAGGTTTTTCAGAAAGTAAAGGCATGTTATAAACGAACTCTGAAGCAACGTGTACTTCAGTAGGTACGCCAGCCCATTTTTCTAAATATTCTTTACCTACTAAACCAGCGTGGTAACTTGTACCAGCTGCAATAACGTAAATGCGGTCTGCAGCTGCAACATCTTTAACGATTTCAGGATCGATTTTAAGATCGCCATTTTCATCTTCGTATTCTTGAATAATACGACGCATTACAGCTGGTTGTTCGTTAATTTCTTTTAACATATAGTGATCATAAATACCTTTTTCTGCATCTGAAGCATCAATTTGTGCAGTATAAGTTTCACGATCTTGTACGTTACCCTCTTGGTCTTTGATAGTTACGCTATCTTTTTTAACGATAACAATTTCATGGTCGTGGATTTCTTTATATTGATTTGTAATTTTAATCATTGCTAAAGCATCAGAAGCAATAACGTTAAATCCTTCACCAACGCCCACTAATAAAGGTGATTTATTTTTAGCAACATAAATTGTATCTTCATCTTGGTTATCTAATAAACCTAAAGCATATGAACCGTGTAATAAAGATACTACTTTAGTAAATGCTTCTTCAGTTGTTAAACCTTCATTTGAGAAGTGTTCAACTAATTGAACGATAACTTCAGTATCTGTTTCAGATTTGAAATTAACGTCTTTTAAATATTCACTTTTTAATTCTTCGTAGTTTTCAATTACACCGTTATGTACTAGTGTAAAACGTTCATTATTTGATTGGTGTGGATGAGAGTTTACTGTACTTGGTACACCATGTGTAGCCCAACGAGTATGCCCAATACCTACATGACCATCGATATCGTTGCTGTCTGCTACTTTTCTTAATTCTGCAATACGTCCTTTTTCTTTAAATACAGTTGTACCCTCTTCATTAACTACTGCAATTCCTGCAGAGTCATACCCTCTGTATTCTAATTTTTCTAAACCAGATAATAATAATTCCTTAGCATTATCATAACCGATATAACCTACAATTCCGCACATAAAAAATTTCCTCCGTCAATTAATGGCAAATAAATTTTATCTGTTTTATAAAATTTTTATATCTAAAGGTCAGTAATAAGATTAATCTTTATTTTCCCTAATATTTACTTAACCTTTTTGCCATTTCTATTTCTATTTTTGTTTGATAAAGTTAGACATTCTTATTATTTTTGTGCATTTAGTCACCTAAATGTTTTAATAATAAGCTTACGAATGTGTCGCATCCGGAATAGCATCCGCCGATATACTCGATGACTATTCTCCTCGTCTACAAGGCGATTAATTTATCTATAAGAATTCTCATATTTAATTCTTAATCATCAATAATTAATGCCTTGTCCTGGCGCTTTATTTAATTATTCTACTTTCCTCCTTCCAATATTATTTATTTTACACTGTATAAACAAATGATTGCAAATAATTTCACAACAATATTGTATATTTTTAAAG
>NZ_PPRD01000103.1:0-7094 GCF_002902575.1 Staphylococcus croceilyticus
ATAGAGATATTTGCGCTCTTTTTATACAAAAAATGCGGTTAATGAAACAATCAATTTGTTTCATCAACCGCATTTCTCATAGAACCTATTTTTAAGAGTAAGAACTATGATTAAGCCTACTAGTCCTATAAATGCACTAACTAGTGTGACCGCTTCAACGGACATGTGAGAAACAACTAAGCCACCAATAATTCCACCAAAGCCAATGCCTGCATTAAGGCAAGACATATTCCAACTCATCACTTGGCTTGTGTCACCTTCTACATGCTCAATAAGCCCGCTTTGAATCGCAGGGTTCGTACTCCATTGAACAATGTTCCATATAAACAGTCCTACTAATAATAGAAGCGTAGTAGATAATATTAAATTAATAATAATCATCATGACGATAAAGACTGAGAACGCAATAATTAACCAACGTTTACTTGTCAGTTTATCTGCTAATACGCCTCCCATTGAAGTACCTACAACACCAGCGACACCGTTAACTAATAATGCTAAGGAAACGAAGCCCATGTTGTGTCCATTTTCCAAAATAAGCGGATTAATATAGACAAATGTCACGGAATTAGCAATTAAGATTAACAATGTAATCGCCAGATATTTCACGATTTCGGCAGGTCTCAAAATATGAGACGTTTGCTGACCACTTTCATCAATATGACTATATTGTTGATTCGCATAATTGAGTTCTGAAGTAGTAGGTAAATATTTAATC
The DNA here is from genome assembly GCF_002902575.1 of Staphylococcus croceilyticus. Taxonomy (GTDB): domain Bacteria; phylum Bacillota; class Bacilli; order Staphylococcales; family Staphylococcaceae; genus Staphylococcus; species Staphylococcus croceilyticus. The sequence goes on from NZ_PPRD01000103.1 coordinate 719, forward strand.
ATTAGTAACCCAGCAATCAGACTGACTAAAATAATGAAGACAAATGTAAAGCGCCAGCCAATCCAGTCACCTATCATTGTACCAATCGGCACACCAAAGACGTTCGCACCACTAAAACCTGTATAAACAATGCCAATCATCTTCCCACGGTTCTTAGGTGCAGTTAGCATAGCAGTTAAAGCAAGCACTTTTACGATAATTAATGAAGCAGCTGCAGAAGAAATAATTCGTCCAATAACTAAAATAGTAAAATTCGGGGCAATGGCGATGATGACATTCCCTACAATAAAGACGACTAAAGTCCAAAGTAGCACCGGGCGAGCCGCAAAACGATTAGTCAGTTTAACCAATATAGGTCCACAAATCGCAAATGTCAGCGCGTAAAGCGTAACGAGTTGCCCAACAACAGCTTCTGAAACGCCTAAATCATCGCTCATTAAATTCATAATCCCAGCGACCATCATTTCAACCATCCCGACGATAAAGACGCTAATGATAAAGGTTGCTATACGCATGATAGACATGCAGAAATCTCCTTTCCAAATTATTAAATTTTTTCATAAAAAAACAGCTACCCGCTATTTTTTAAGCTTAGTAACTGTTTTATTATAATATTCATTTTTATTTTTGTACAAAAAATTTAAGATAAATCGTTTCTATCTTCTAGATATTGCTCTACAAATGTTTCAGCAATTATCAATACAATTAATACAATCATAGTGCCATAAGTCACATAATTGTTATGAAGTAAAATATCGATTCCAAAGTTTAAATTAAAATGATTTTCTACTAAGCTAAAGCCTAAACGCAAAATGTTATATAGTCCAAGTACAGTAATAAGAAATCCGATAATATAAGATAATCTTTTCATTTGTACAAACCCCTTTTATGTCGATTTAACTTCATGCTAAATTATTGTACTTAAGCACTTCTTATCGTTATCTTAAATTTTTCTTAAATCATGAATACAACAATAGTTAAATATTTAAAAGTTTTATAAGATAAATAATGAGGTGTTCGCAATGAATGAGAATGTGCTTATTATTGAAGACGATAAAGATATTAATGAACTAATGAAATTATCATTAACTACTAAAGGTATTGAGACAGTACAATCTGTATTTAATATTGAGGAAGCTAAAAATGAACTACTAAATCAACATTATCAGGTTATTCTTCTAGACTTAAATTTAAAATCAGAAGATGGATATCAGCTGTTAAAATATATAGATTTATCTAAAACTGCGGTAATCGTTGTTACAGCTAAAACCACTCATATTGATGTTTATAAAGGTTTTGAAAATGGTGCCGTTGATTACATTAAAAAGCCATTTGATCCAATGGAACTTTATTACAGAGTGTCTCTCCATTTAAATAAGACGTCTAGCCCAATTTATACATATCAAAATTTGAAAATTAACTTCAATAGCATGGAAGTGTATGTAAATAATGAAATAGTTAATTTAACTAATCGTGAGTACCAATTATTAACTTATCTTATCAACAATAAAAATCAGGTACTGACTAAGAATCAACTTTACACAAAAGTATGGGGTTATGATACGGGCGTTGATGATAATACATTAATGGTTCATATACGGACATTACGTAAAAAAATTGAAGCATGCCCTAATGAACCTAAAATGATTAAAACAGTCCGTGGCAAAGGTTATATGTTTAAGGAAGATCAACATGAATAAGCGCTTCACTTTAAAATTTTTAAAATATATTACTGTATTTTTTATTATTAACTTTATTTTTTCTCTAATTTTTATTGGATTAATGACATTTAATCTCGTAACTAACCTATACACATCTTTAAGCGAAGTTGGTCCTGAATATTTTGAAACAACCAATATGAGTGATACTCCAAATGATAGACTAAAAAAATTAGCTGAAAGAGAAAATGCCGATTTATATTTCACAAAAAAGAATGGAGATATTCTTTATCCGAATCATTTAAAAGGACAAAATATTAAACATAAAGTTCTTGATAATATTTATAATACAAACACAATCAATACCCAACACAACACTTATTTTGTTTACATTTATCGTGAGAAAGTTAAATCTCCAAACATAACTAATGATAACCAAATTAAGACATCTCAATTATTGAGCAGTCTGTCACTTCAAGATTTTAACCGTTACAATTTTAATATTAATAATGGTAAACTTTCATTTGTAAAAAATTCAAGTTTTAGAGATTACGAAAACTCATATGACCTAGGCTATAATTTTCATGAGGCAAATATAAATTTCCTAAAAATAGTAATTGGATTTACTATATTAAACATTCTTTTGGTTGCAATTACAGCTTTCTTAATTTCGAAGCGCTTAACAAAACCTTTAGCATATTACATTGACTGGATTGGTAATTTATCTGAAGGTAAGTTGTATCAACCTACGTCTAAACAAAAAAGAAAGCGTAAGAGAAAGAGAACAAAGCGTAAAACGTATCCGGAATTGGATCACTCGTTGAGTCAGTTAAATCAACAAATGTTGTCAGATAAGTTTTATCATAATCAGATTAATTACTATAAAACGAAATGGATTAGCCAAATCTCTCATGACTTAAAATCACCTCTAACAACGATTTATGGCTATTCGAAATTAATTCAAACTGATGAAGCCTCACAACCTTATGTTCAACTTATTTCTGAAAAAGCTACTTTTATGAGTGAGTTAATCGATAGTTTAAATCAATCATTTGATTTAGAAACGCAACAAATGAAACAAGATAAAGAGAACTTCCCTATAAAAGCAACGGTGGAACGCATCGCCTCTATCATAGGGTATCAACAGCTGGCTTTATCATTTAATTTAGATAACGAGTCACAGTTTTATGGTAATAAATTATATTTTGAACGCTTACTCATTAATTTAATTAATAACAGTATTGAACATAATGATAAACACCCAAATATCACAATTCACTTTACTAGAGAAAGTAATATATTAATCATTGATTATATCGATGATGGACAAGGCTTGCCTCAATCAAACTTAGATGACCTTATTAAGCAGTCTTATACTTCTAAAAAAGATAATGCTAATCATGGTATGGGATTGTCTATTATTCAAGATGCTGTTCACTTTCATGATGGAAGTATTGAAGTGTTGCCTACTACTGGCGTACATTTTCATATCTCACTTATCGATAAATCTTAATCATATATACAAAAAGTCAGTTTCCGCTCTAATTTTTAAATGGAAACTGACTTTTCATTTTCAAGAAAATTATTTATCGTCTTCGTCATCTTCTTGGATATCGTTATTACGTGCGATAAGTTGATGACGTGCATTAAAGAATTGATTATAACTTAAATATGTAGCGATTAAGGCAGACATAATCGTTGCGGTAGTATGAATGAACACAACTAAGAGTTGGAATTTAATCGCTTGTAAAGGTGGCACGCCACCAATGATTAATCCAGTCATCATACCTGGAATAGAAACCAAACCATATGTCTTCACTGAATCAATTGTTGGTACAATCGCTAAACGAATACTTTCTCTAATGGCATCCTTAGAAGCTAACTTAGGTGAAGCGGCAAGAGTTAATTTCGATTCAATACCGGCAATATCTTTTACAAATGCACGATCTAAATTCTGATAAGCCAGGTTAATCGCAATTAAACCATTGTTTGCTAACATACCACCAATCGGAATGACTTCATTCGCTTTGAAATCAATCGCCCCAGCTAAGACTGTCGCTGCTAATGGTAACGCTGTACCTACAAAAATCGCCACAAAGGATATAATAAATACATGGTGCATCACTGGCGACGCACGGTTAATCGTATTCCAAGAGGCATTAATAATAATGATTAATACCGCTAATATTAAAATCCATGCTTCATCAATTTTGAAGATATAATTTAGTATAAATCCTAAAATCAGTAATTGGATAACTGCACGAAGAGAAGCAATTACCAAATCTTTAATAATATGTAAGCCTTCTTTGTAAGAAATAATAATTGGAATTAATAACAGTAAGGCAGTTAAGCAGAGGGCTGTATTACTCATTATGTTGTAAGTCCTCCTCTTTAGTTATTTCACCATCAGTAATGGTAATTCTCTTTTGAAAATCACGCATACTTTGATCATCACTATGTGTAATCCATAAGATAGCTACACCTTCATCAGCTAGTTGAAAAATCATTTTTTCGATTTTTTCTTTATTTCGAGTGTCTAAAGCGCTTGTAGATTCATCAAGCAACAACATTTCAGGTTTATACATCAATTGACGTGCAATCGTAATTCTTTGACGTTCCCCACCTGACAAATGTTCAATTTTTGAATCTAAAGAATAGTCACCTAAATTAACCATTTCTAATAATTTTTTGGCTTTATCTTTATCAAATTCATCGTTGTGTGCCATTGCTGGGAATGCCATATTATCTTCAATCGTTTCTCCAAACAATTCGCTTTGTTGCATTAGATAACTAATTTGGGAACGTAATGTTTCAGGATTGTAATCACTATACGGTTTCCCTTTAAAATAAAGTTCCCCTTTTGTAGGGCTAATTAAATTGTTGATTTGTTTTAAAAAGGTACTTTTACCGCTACCTGAGGGACCTACTATAGCAATCGTCTCACCTTTATCCACTTGGAAGTTAATATTATTTAAAATTGTACGATGAGACGCTTTATAACTTAGATTTTTAATTTCTAATAACATCGGTTTCTGACCTCCTTAGTCCTATCCTACTACTAATTATTGAGTATTTAAATTTAATTTTTTATAGAAATAAATTTATTTCTTAATTGAAAAACGTAATTATAAAACAAAAAAGTAAGACGTTTTATTTCAGTACAATAATGTCTGAAACACGTCTTACTTCTTTATACCCTATTATTTGCCTCCAATAATAGGAACAATAATAGCTATAAAAGATACAAAATTATTTATCATATGTAGCGTTATAGTTGTTGCTAAATTTCGTCCACTAAAATGATAGGCAATCACAAAGCCAGTAGCCATAATTAAATATGGTCCTATTTCGAAGGGGGATGTCGCGCCTAGCACGTGTAACCCAGCAAAAATCAAAATAGAAACGACATACATTGCGACATATGTTAATTTCTTACCTAATTCATGAATAATAAGATGTCTAAATAATAGTTCTTCAACGATAGGCGTAATAATGACGATATCTAAAAATAGAATTGGCCATATCCATTTAACCGTAAATAATTGTTCAATGGCTTTATTGTTAGTTGTATCATCAAATTGATATTTCTCAGGCAATAATTCTATAAACCAGCCATAAACGCCCTGTAATATATACATTGCCACTAATACTATAATAATTAAGACTATGTGTTTCTTTAAATCTTTAAAACGTTGAATGGCTAAGGGAATAAGTGTTTTATAATGCATCAAATAAAACAATAATAATATTAAACATTGACCAATTAAAGTAAAAATTTGTGCCCAAGCCATAGAAATGCGTTCAAATTGATTTTCTGTCATGTGTCCAACAAATAACGCGACACCTATCATAGTAATCGATACTAATACAATAGGAAATAACATATTAAATCCTAGATATGCAGGGATAAGCCAGAAATCTCTTTTCACTACACGCTTAGAAGCAAATTCATTCCTCAATGGTGGTTGTTCATTTGTCTGTTGCGAATCATTGTATTTCGAAGTCATATGTCTCTCCTTATCTTCTGATTCTCGGAAAAGTAAGCGATATTACTTTTCAAAAATAAAAAAACCTCTCAATCATTGTAATAATAAATATAACCAATTGTACAGAGCTATGATACAAGAAAGACGCTGCCAAGTTCTTACCGCTTCTTAAATAAACGAGGATAGCACCGAGTGAGAGTACCATATAGGGTACAATTTCTAGCCAAGAGATTAAGTCATACACATGCGTGATGACTTCAATGATTAAACTGAGTGTTATTACAAATCCTATACTAAATCGTTTACCTAATTCATGGATGATTAGATGTCTAAAGATGAGTTCTTCTATTAAGGGTCGGAAAATGACCATCGTGATAAAGGTAAAGAAGATGGCACTAGGATGATTAAACAATCCTTCTAAGCGAATTTGCGCTTGCGTTTTGTCATAACCTAAAGGCGATGGGAACATCGAAGCAGCCATGTTAACACCATAATAAGCGATTACAGCAATAATGCCTGTGACAATAATCATACTTAAACGCTGCTTAGCGAAATGAAATTGGCGTCGCGCAACCTCTGCAATATAAAATTTATGTAAGGTAAAAAACGCTACGATTACTATAAATTGAGCCACAACAAAACTAATGCTCAATGTTAAATTATAAAAATATAATGGCGGTGGATCTTGGGTAATCATTGCCGTTACCCCTAACACACCGAACACAATAATAA
>NZ_PPRD01000103.1:7121-19782 GCF_002902575.1 Staphylococcus croceilyticus
AAAATAGGAATAAGTAGGAAATCTTTCTTAACGATTTCATTACTGCCCCACCGATTTCTAGGTACTACATACTTAATAACTTCTTTCTCTTTCTCCATATGTCACCTCAAACTTACAACACTCATACTTTACTATTTTAAAATAAACTTATCACAAGACCAATTAATTTTTAGTAAATTTGTTATTTTAATACTTTATAAAAACTTTAAAAGTTTAATTGTAAAAAATAATAATTGCTATATCATTAAGGGTATATAGAGGCAAAGGGGGATGAATATAAATGAACGAATTACTTACTACGATGCAGTTTATTGTTAACATTATGATTTTTATCATCATCATTGGCTTACTAGTGCTTGCATTAATTTTCTTATTTAAAGATAAGTCGCAAACACAACACAGCGTATTACGTAATTATCCGGTTTTAGGAAGAATACGTTATTTTGCTGAGAAAATCGGTCCAGAATTACGTCAGTATTTATTTGCGAACGATACAGAAGGAAAGCCATTTTCAAGACAAGAATATACAGACATCGTATTATCAGGGAAATATAATTCAAGAATGGCAAGTTTTGGAACGTTAAGAGAGTATAAAGAAGGTTTTTACATACGCAATACGATGTTCCCATTACAAGCTACAGAATTACAAGTAGACAATAGCCAAATGATTTCTACGTTTTTATATAAAGTAGATAGTCAAAAATTATTTAAACGTGATGAACATCGTGAGAAAGAAGAAATTGATCCCTTCTATTTATCTGATGAGAATGCAATTGTCTTAGGGGAAGAGCTTGCTCATCCATTTAGAATCAAACGTCTTGTAGGTCAATCGGCAATGAGTTACGGTGCGTTAGGTTCACATGCGATTACTGCTTTATCAAAAGGTTTAGCACGTGCAGGGACTTGGATGAATACTGGTGAAGGTGGTTTATCAGATTTCCATCTTAAAGGTGGCGGCGATATCATCTTCCAAATTGGACCAGGATTATTCGGCGTACGCGATAAAGAAGGCAATTTCAGTGAAGATTTATTCAAAGAGTTAAATCAACACAAAGAAATTAAAGCATTTGAACTAAAACTTGCTCAAGGTGCTAAAACACGTGGCGGTCACATGGAAGGTAATAAAGTAACAGAAGAAATCGCTAAAATTCGTAACGTGGAACCTCATAAAACTATTAACTCACCTAACCGCTTCGATTTTATTAATTCTCCAGAAGAATTATTGAAATTTGTAGATAGAATTCGCGGGATTAGCCAAAAACCAGTTGGCTTTAAAATTGTAGTCAGCAAGGTAGATGAAATCGAAAGATTAGTACAGACTATGGTGAAACTTGATATTTACCCAAGCTTTATCACTATCGATGGTGGTGAAGGTGGTACAGGGGCTACTTTCCAAGAACTTCAAGATGGCGTAGGTTTACCTTTGTTTACAGCTTTACCTATCGTTTCTGGAATGTTGGAACGCTATAACGTGCGTGATAAAACAAAAATTTTCGCATCAGGTAAATTAATTACGCCAGATAAAATTGCTATTGCGCTAGGTTTAGGTGCTGACTTAGTTAACGTAGCACGCGGTATGATGATTAGTGTGGGATGTATTATGAGTCAACAATGTCATTTAAATACATGTCCTGTTGGTGTAGCAACGACTGACCCTAAAAAAGAAAAAGCGTTAATTATTGAGGAAAAACAATATCGTGTAACGAACTATGTAACAAGTTTACATGAAGGTTTATTCAATATCGCAGCTGCAGTCGGTGTTAAAAGTCCTAATGAAATTACAAAAGATCATATCGTTATTAAACGAAGCGATGGTACGCTCCAAGAAATCGCAAACTATAAATTGAAACTAATTAGTTAGAGAACATTAAGCTAGGTTATCGGGCAAGCATAACCTAGCTTAATTTATATTTATTTCTCAATTCCGACTATTTTAGTTTGATTTATCCTCCAACTTCTGTATAATATATACAAATATAATTATCTGAAAATTCAATTAATTGGAGGTCCTCATTATGTCAGAACAACGCCCAAATTGGAAATTTGAAACTCAAACGATTCACGCAGGTCAAGTCATCGATGAATTCTCTAAATCACGTGCTGTGCCGATCTATCAAACATCAAGCTATGTCTTCGATAACACACAACACGCTCAAGACTTATTCTCTCTTGCTCAACCCGGAAATATCTACACACGAATTATGAACCCTACGCAAAATGTCTTTGAAGAACGCGTGGCTCAGTTAGAAGGTGGCGTAGGTGCGCTCGCAACTTCATCTGGCCAAGCAGCCATCACCCTTGCCTTACTCAATATTGTTGAAACTGGTTCAGAAATCGTTGCCTCTTCTAACCTTTATGGAGGTTCATTCAACTTATTAAATATTACTTTTAGAAAATTAGGCATCAAAGTCCATTTTGTTGATCCAAGTCATCCGGATAATTTTAAAGAAGCAATTAATGATAAAACACGTGCGATTTACGCAGAAACAATTGGTAACCCTGCCATCGATGTGTTAGATATCGAAGCTGTCGCAAATATTGCTCACGATCATGGTGTACCATTAGTTATTGATAATACATTTGCCTCTCCTTACTTATGTCGTCCATTCGAACATGGTGCTGACGTTGTCATTCATTCTGCTACTAAGTTTATTGGCGGTCATGGTACTTCTATCGGCGGTATCATCGTTGATAGCGGTAAATTCAATTGGGATAACGGCAAATTCCCTGGTTTAGTTGAACCTGACCCTAGCTATCACGGCATTTCTTATACGAAAGATGTCGGCGAAGCTGCTTATATCACGAAAGCCCGTGTTCAATTATTGCGTGATTTAGGTTCAGCCGTTTCACCTTACAACGTCCATGAATTCCTAATCGGTCTTGAAACACTTCATTTACGTATGGAACGTCACTCTGAAAATGCCTTAAAAGTAGCCCGCTTCCTTGATCAACACCCTAAAGTGACATGGGTTAATTATCCAGGACTCGAAAACAGTAAATATCATCAACTCGCAAATAAATATTTACCTAAAGGACAAGGTGCTATTCTAACATTTGGTGTCGATGGTTCAATTGACGACATCGCTCACTTCGTTGATGAATTACAATTATTCTCTTTACTTGCAAATGTCGGTGATTCAAAATCATTAGTCATCCATCCAGCAAGTACGACACATCAACAATTAACCGAAGAAGAACAACGTCAATCCGGCGTACTTCCAGAAATGGTGCGTTTGTCTATCGGTACTGAAAATGCTGAAGACATCATCAATGACCTAGACGCTGCATTAAACAGTATTTAACTATTAAAAAAAGAGCGGACAAAATTGTCCACTCTTTTTCATTGTTACAGTAATTAATAGCAGAAAGACTGTCAGAAAACCCTTATCAATCGAGGAAACGAAATGCGTGACGACGGGAGTTTACTACTTGAATAATGGAACACCTGAGCTAAAGCTCATGTGTAAGTACCACTAACTTCTAAAGAAGAAGTGGTGCTTTAAGGAACGCATAAGGTGACGACGAGTGAAAGGGTTTATCTACAGTCTAGGAGTGGGCACTTTCGCCCACTCTTTATTTTTTAGTCATCTGTCATATTTGATTTTTGTTTAAATCCTAAATGTTTTAAATAACGTACAGAACCTTCCATATTCACTTTCTTACCATTTTTAGATAATGTAGCGTACGGAAGTTGTTTTCCTATTTCTTTAAGATCTGCTTTTTTGTAGTCAATCTCAACGGTTTCAACCCATTTTTCATGGTTATCTTCTAATTTATACGATACGCCTTTATAATCTTTCAGTGAACGATTATCATCAAATACTTTTTTGCCTTCTTCTTTTGACATACCTAAATCATTATATTTTAACGTGCTAATTGTGTTTTGTTTTAACACTTTATTTTTCTTATAAGTTAAAGTTGTGATGACATGTTTACCATCAACGTCACCTTCATATGTCTTCGAACGCTCTTTACCACAAGCACTTAACATGCTTACACTTAATACAATAATGCCCACTAATATTAAGAATTTCTTCATAATATGCCTCTACTTCCCTTTTATTCGTCTTTGTAATAAATTATAGCACTTACTTATTGTAGATGTGAGATTTTTCAGTTCTTTTTATATTTTAAACTATTATTTTTCAGAAAATTAAGTTTAATCATGCTACAATAATTGTAACTACATATTTTAGGGGGTCATGTACATATGAAAGAGTCAATCGAATTACTTAAGTCATTGACTGACGTTAATGGTATTGCAGGTTACGAACGCAAAGTTAAAGAAACAATGCGTCAATATTTAGAACCCGTGAGTAATGAAATTATCGAAGACGGTTTGGGTGGCATTTTCGGAAAAAAAGAAAGTAAAACAGGCACAAAATCGTTAATGGTTTCAGGACACCTAGACGAAATTGGCTTCATCGTGACAAGCATTGATAATAATGGCTTCATTAAATTCCAACCAATTGGTGGCTGGTGGAATCAAGTAATGTTGTCACAAAAAGTAACAATCACAACGGATGATGGCAAAGAGATTCGCGGTATCATTGGTTCTAAACCGCCTCATGTCCTCACACCAGAAGCACGTAAAAAGCCAATCGATATTAAAGAGATGTTTATTGATATCGGCGTTCGCAGTAAAGAAGATGCTGAACAATACGGTGTAGAAGTTGGCAATATGATTACGCCATATAGTGAGTTCGAGCAACTTGCGAATGGTAAATATTTAACTGCTAAAGCTTTCGATAATCGTTACGGTTGCGCGCTTGCTATCGATGTTCTTAAAAATCTAAAAGATGAACAAATTGGTATCGATCTATATGCTGGCGCAACTGTGCAAGAAGAAGTTGGTTTACGTGGGGCTAAAGTGGCTGCCAATAAAATCAAACCAGACTTAGCTATTGCAGTGGATGTGGCTGTGGCATATGACACGCCAGGAATGTCTAATTTAGGTAGTGAAACAGCTATCGGTAATGGCCCTGTGGTTATATTAATGGACGCTTCAAATGTAGCACATCAAGGGTTACGTCAACACATCAAGGAAGTAGCGAAGAAACATTATATTACCGTTCAATGGGATACAACGCCAGGCGGTGGTACAGACGCAGGTAGTATTCATGTCGCAAATGAAGGTATCCCTACTATTTCTATTGGCGTCGCTTTACGTTACATGCATTCAAACGTTTCAGTGTTGCATACTGATGACTATGAAAATTCAGTACGACTTGTAACTGAAATCGTCCGTTCACTTAACGATGAAGCTTATGACAAAATAAAATGGTAACTTACTCGTTAAAAATTGTATTTTATATTCATTTATGGTATATTTATCTTAACGAACAGTATCGTCATATAATGACACCAACCCCCAGTCTATGGCAGTAGACTGGGGGTTTTAAATGGTGTATTGGTGTTAGTCGTCTTTATGTTTCTTATATTGTTCAAACCAATAGTCAAACAATATATTGAGCCACCGATTAAGTAACGGGGCTATTACTAGGACGAACAGCATCGTCATAAACTCCACCTCCCTTAAACGTATTACCGTCTAAGGAAAGACGACAGCTATATTATATCATTTTTATAAAATAAATAACGAATTAAAAAAGTCGTTCTAAATTAATAGAACGACTTTTTTACCACAATTTATTTTTTATTCTACTGTATTTTTCCAGCTATCATCACTTAACATTTCGCCAGGCCAAGTGTATGCCATCACGCCACCATCAATACGTACCGTTTCACCAGTAATGAATGAACTATCATCTGATGCTAAGAAAGCTACAAGTTTGCCTACTTCTTCTGGTTTACCTAAACGACCCATTGGTGTTACCCATTTTTGATTTTCACGGAATGTTTTACCCGCTTCATCTTCAGACGTACCTGCTAAGTTATCTACTAATGGTGTTTCAATTGTACCTGGTGCAATTGCGTTGGCACGGATATTCTCACGACCATATTCAATCGCAATTGATTTCGTAAAGTTAATGACTGCACCTTTCGCAGCGTTGTAACCTGAACGATATAAGTCCGCTGCTTGGCCTGAGAATGAAGCAGTATTAATAATAGAACCACCATTATCCATCATTAATGGAAGTAGGAATTTCGTTACTAAGAACGTACCTCTCATATCTACGTTCATGATGTTATCAAACACTTCCACTGGATATTCATGGATACGACCTGCACCATGATCCACACCTGCGTTATTAAAGATGACATCAATACGTCCATATTCTTCTTCGGCTTTCTTCGCGAAATCTTGAACTTGTTGGTCATCAGAAATATCCACTTTATAAGCCGTTGCTTTTCCACCATTTTGTTTAATCGCTTCGACAGTTTTTTCTAATTCATCAGAAATATCTAATGCTAAGACATGCGCACCTTCTTCAGCTAATGCTTTCGCTGACGCTTGCCCAATACCAGTGCTAGCCCCAGTAATCACTGCGATTTTATCTTCTAAACGTTTCATAATTATTCACGCTCCCAAATTGATTTCTACTCAACTTTATTGTTTGATTCTTCACTCTTTTTCCACAAAATGAAGCACCTCAAACGCAAGCGAATGAATGATAGCGCTTAACAAAAAATTTTAAACCTCATTTCAGCAATTTTTAAATTTAAATAACTTATTCAAGTAATAATTAATTCTTATATTTAAATTTCTGAATATTGCTATATTTTAAAATTTAGTTTGTTATACTTTACGTTATCTAATAAAGGGGGCCATTTCATGACCACAAATACAAAAGATAAACCATCTTTACTTACAAAGTTTTTAAATGGCGTTGAAAAAGTGGGTAATAAATTACCCGATCCAGCAGTACTCTTCTTTCTCATGTGTGTCGGCTTAGCCATCATCACATGGATTGTTTCATTATTTAATATCTCAGTTAAACATCCCGGAACAGGGAAAATCATCCATGCTAAAAGTATTATCAGTACAGACGGTATTGCGATGATTATGAATGATGCAATTAAGAATTTCTCTGAATTCCCAGCACTTGGTTTAGTGCTCGCTGTCATGATTGGTGTCGGTGCCGCTGAAAAGACAGGTTACTTTGACAAGCTAATGATTTCAGTCGTGAATAAAGCCTCTAACAAATTGATTTTACCTACGATTATCTTAATTGGTATCTTAGGTAGTTTAGCGGGAGACGCAGCCACAGTGATTTTACCACCACTTGCTGCGATGCTTTTCATTAAAATCGGTTACCACCCTATCGCAGGGTTAACAATGGCTTACGCTGCAGCAGTTGGAGGCTTCGGTGCCAATCTATTAATCGGTATGCAAGATGCACTCGTCTATGCCTTTACCGAACCAGCTACAAAAATTGTTTCAGATCACGTTAAAATCAATGTCGCGATGAACTGGTACTTTATCGCTGCCAGTGTATTCTTAGTACTACCTGTGATTTACTTTGTAACAATTAAAATTGTACTACCTCATTTAGGCAAGTATGATGAAAGTCAATCTGACCTAGATGAAGAGGATGAAACATCATCTAAAGTCACACCTACTGAGAAAAAAGCACTTTTATGGGCAAACATTTCATTTCTTATCTTAATTATCGCGCTCATTATTTGTTGTATTCCTGAATCAAGTTGGCTTCGTAACGCGAAGACAGGCAGCTTAATAGACGATTCACCATTAATTAATGGTGTCGGTTTAGTAATCCTAGTCCTGTTCTTAATACCTGGTGCAATTTATGGCGTTATGAGTAAACAAATCAAAAGCACAAAAGATTTAGGTAGTATGATTGCAGATTCATTAGGTTCAATGGGCTCATTCATCTTAATTGTATTCTTCGCAGCCCAATTACTTGCCTTTTTACAATGGAGTAACCTAGGCATTATCGTTGCCGTATATGGTGCTAAATTATTACAACATCAGAATGGTATCGTGCTTATTATCGGTATCATCTTATTAAGTAGTATAGTCAATATGTTAATTGGTAGTGCATCAGCTAAATGGGGTATTCTCGCTCCAATATTTGTACCAATGATGATTTTAGTTGGCTTCCACCCTGCGTTCACACAAATGATTTATCGTGTGGGCGACTCAGTTACCAACCCTATTACGCCAATGATGCCTTATATGCCATTACTGCTTTCTTATGCGCAAAAGTATGATAAAAATATGAAACTTGGATCACTACTTTCAAGTCTCATGCCATACACCATTGCTTTAAGTATCGCCTGGACCATTTTCGTTATTGTCTGGTACTTACTAGGTATACCACTAGGACCAGGTGGCCCTGTTAAAATACCTAAATAATTAGACATAAGAGTTGGCCATATAATTAAATGTAACAGGCTAATTTCACAATTTAACAGTTGCTAACTGAATTGAAAATGCGCTTCTATTAAGCTTTTTTCAATCCTAGTTATCCTTGTTGGGGTGAAACTACGAAATCTTTTTATCAACTAAAGATTTCTGTTTCACTCCCTTTTCTTATTAATAAACTAAGATTTCCCTTTGCTCCCTTTTTCAATCCACAATATTACGGTAAAATAAAAGTATAAATAAGTAATAAAATTCAACACATATTCTAGTCATTGAGGAGGACATGATGGAAGAACGTATAGGTTTAATTGATATTGGATCAAATACCATCAGATTAGTAATATTTAAATTCGATAAAAATACAGGTCTTAGTGAATTGCTTAATATTAAAACCCCTGCTCGCTTGAGCCAATATCTCACTAAAGACAACAAAATGAGTAAAGAAGGCATACATGTCTTAATCGATGCGTTACATAGTTTCAAATCAGTTTCAGACAAATTTGATGTTACAAAATTACATCCTATTGCGACAGCTGCGATTCGTCAATCAAAGAATAACGATGAAATTGTGAAAGAAGTTAAGAAAAATGTCGGTCTTGATATTAAAATCGTACCTGAGAAAGATGAAGCGTATTACGGTTACTACGCAATTACACATACGACTGAAATTGAAAACGGTGTCTCTGTAGATATCGGCGGTGGTTCTACAGAAGTAACTCTATTCAAAGACAAAGAATTATTTGAATCACACAGTTTCCCATTTGGTGTTGTCACATTAAAACGTAAATTCTTTGAAGGTAAAGATCACAACGATAAAAATGCGATTAAAGATATGGAGAAATTCTTATCTCAACAATTTGATACGTTAGATTGGTTGAAGGATCAAGAAGTGGCATTAGTTGGTGTTGGTGGTTCTGCACGAAACGTCGCACGTATCCATCAAGCTGAACACTCATACCCTATCGGTGGCGTTCATAACTATACAATGACAAATAAAGACATTGATGAAGTGTATGATATTATCCGTAAAAGTTCACGTGATGATTTAACAAACCTAGATGGATTAAGTCGTGACCGTGTAGACATTATCCTACCAGCTGTATCTGTCTTTAAAACGCTTTATAAAAAAGTAGACGCAAAACAATTTACATTTTCAAGAAACGGATTACGCGAAGGTTATGCGATTAAACAAATTCGCGAAAGCTATCCAGATGTATTTGATAAAAATAATGTGCGTAAAGAGGCAATCCATTTTTTAGCACGTGAATATCATATTGAGGATGTGAGTTCGCAAGCCCGCTTAAAATTAGCCAAATCTTTATTAACGCAACTAATTGAAATGCGCGATTTAGATGTTAGTGAGAACGATCAACGCCTCTTTGAAGAAGGCGCTTACATTTATTATTTAGGTAGCTTTATTGATTCAGATTCAAGTTCGCCACATACCTACTACATTATTGCGAACTCAATGATTAACGGCTATACGCATAAAGACCGTGTAAAACTTGCATTACTTGCCAGCTTTAAAAACAAATCACTACTCAAGTTTTATTGCAAAGAAACAGAATGGTTTAGTAATAAAGAAATCGACACAATCCAAGCATTGGGCGGCATCATTAAATTTATTAATGCGCTAAATATTTCGCACACAAGCTTTGTTGATGATGTGGAATTGAAGAAAAAGAAAAAAGGCGAAGATGATTATGAACTGACTGTATATTACACAGACGGGGAACCTATTGCTGAAGAGTATCAAGCGAATAGACAAAAAAAACATATCGAAAAGATACTTAAAGGGAAAGTTTCCATCATCTTTACAAAATCTTAAAATTAATATGCTATCTTAGCATTAGGTCATTCTGCCATTGACTATTTAAACACTATTAATAAAGTATATTTGAGGAAATGACGAGGTGTATTTGGAATATGCAAACTCAATTGGGAGAAAATGATATCAGTTTACCGCAGTACTACAATAACCGCGAATTAAGTTGGTTGGATTTCAACTATCGCGTACTACAAGAATCATACGATAATAACAATCCACTACTCGAAAAATTAAATTTCGTGTCAATTTTTAGTTCGAACTTAGATGAATTCTTTATGGTTCGTGTCGCTGGTTTGAAAGACCAAGTAAAAATGGGCTATGACAAACCGGAAAACAAAGCGCAAATGACACCACAAGAACAAGTTGATGCTATTCAAGAAAAAGCAAAAAGATACGTTGATAAACAATACGAACGCTACAATGAATTAATTGAGGAATTAAAAGATTACGACATCGTGATGTGCAAACCGGATGAACTATCTGACACATTATTAACTAAGTTAGAAAGAGATTTTAAATTAACAATCTTACCAACTTTAACGCCACTTGGCATTGATGCGTACCATCCTTTCCCAAAATTGAATAACAAAAGTTTAAATATCTTTGTTGATATTGATACTGAGGATGCAATTAATTCAGCTATTGTCCAAATTCCTTCACTCATTCCAAGATTCTTAACTTACAATGAGGGAGCTAAACAATATGTAGTTATGGTTGAAGACGTAATTACATATTTCATTAACTATTTATTTACTGGATATGAAGTTCTAAATACATTTACTTTCAGAATTACAAGAAACGCCGATTTAACTATCCATGAAGATGGCGCAGAAGATTTATTAATCGAAATCGAACGTTTCTTAAAAGAACGTAAAAGTGGTTCAGCTGTGCGTTTAGAAGTAGATGGCCGTACAGCTAATCCAGATGATTTAGACTGGTTAATTGAAACACTTGAAGTTGATAAACAAGATGTATACTTCTTAAATGGTCCTTTAGATTTAACATTTATTTTTGGTTTAGTGGGTCATTTATCACATAAATTAAATTATTTAACTTATGAGAAATATACACCACAAATTCCACGTTCTTTAGGCAATAACAACTTGTATGACCTTGCATTAAAACGTGACATCTTCTTCCATCATCCATACGAATCATTCGAACCTATCGTTGATTTCATTCGTGAAGCAGCTGATGATCCAAACACAGTAGCGATTAAACAAACATTATACCGTGTAAGTAAAGATTCGCCTATTATTAACAGCTTGAAAGAAGCTGCTGAAAAAGGTAAACAAGTAACGGTACTTGTAGAATTAAAAGCACGTTTCGACGAAGAAAACAACGTTCATTGGGCACGTATGTTAGAAGATGCCGGCTGTCATGTTATTTACGGTATGACACACTTAAAAACTCACAGTAAAATCGCTTTAGTTGTTAAACGTATCGGTAACGAATTAACATCATTCGTCCACTTAGGTACAGGTAACTATAACGATAAAACGGCTAAACTTTATACTGACATGGGTATCATCACAACAAATAAAGAAATCGCAGAAGATGCGATTAACTTCTTCAACTATTTAAGTGGCTACTCTGTTAAACCAGAATATAATAAATTAATCGTAGCACCATTCGATATTCGTGACGTCTTTATTGATCGTATTGATAAAGAAATTAATAGCCACCTTCAAAATGGTAACGGTAAAATCATGATGAAGATGAACTCATTAACAGATAAAGCTATTATTGAAAAGTTATTCGAAGCATCACAAGCTGGTGTGAAAATTCAATTAATCATTCGTGGTATTTGTTGCTTAAAACCAGGTATTCCTGGCAGTAGTGAAAATATCGAAGTGGTAAGTATTGTAGGTCGTTTATTAGAACACTCACGTATTTATTACTTCCATAATAATGGTGACGAACGCATTTACTTATCATCTGCAGACGTTATGACACGTAACATGATTAAACGTGTGGAAATTCTATTCCCTGTGGAAGATAAAGAGATTGGTAAACGTTTAGTAGACTTTATGGATTTACAGTTATCTGATAACCAAAAAGGTCGTTATCAAGATCAAAATGGTGAATATCACTATGTTGAAAATAATTCATCTCCATTAAACTCTCAAGTTTACTTAATGCAAGAAGCGATGAAGTACGGTCAAGAGTTAAAGAAGCGAGCTGCGCAACCTTCAGGCATGCCCGTCGTTTCTAAACGTCGTGCTGGCTGGATGAACCGTATCCGTCACTCATTTAAGAAATAGTCTTCGTACTATTAAAGGCAATGGTCCTTAATCGGGCCACTGCCTTTTTTTAGTAGTTCTTAGATAGATACTCACTCACTTAAGTTGCTAAGCTTTCCAGGGGTGCCGTCTCTAAAGCAATTCTAAAATGGATTGATATTACACTTAAGTTGAGACGCTTGCCTAGGGGGCTGGGTTGTAAAGAAATTCTCAGATGAACATTCACTCGTTTTTGTTGCGACGCTTTCTTGCGGGAAAGGCTCAAGCCTGTAGTCATGTAAAGTAGTTCTTTGATTTTAA
>NZ_PPRD01000103.1:19859-47249 GCF_002902575.1 Staphylococcus croceilyticus
GCAACAACACTCATAGCTCATCTCTAGAATTTCTTACATAAGTGCAAAGCACTTATGTTCATTAATAATTATCATAGGAGTCTCCGCATCTACACTTCGTTATCTATCTTAGAACTACTTACTTAAGCGTGTAAGCACTTAAGTTCATTAAATTACTGTTTCCTCGAGCATCACACAACCTCATATGTTGGCTAGCTTTAGAATATCCTAATTTTGCATACTAACTTTTTAAAAACACTATATATAATTCTTCAACTCTATTTTTCTGGATGGTCATACCAATGGTTGAGGAATGTGTAGAGTACGTCGCTATAGGTACTTAACTCATCTGCTTCTATTTTTTCATCTACGCTATGGGCTTCTTCTAAGCTACCGGGTCCATACAATATCGTTGGTATCCCAAAATGGGCTGTCCAACCGCCATCTGTTACTGTTGTACTCATACCATGCTCCATGTCACTTCCATGAACATGACGATGCGCCTCTTGTAATTGTTTAAATCCAGGGTGATCTAAAGGAATCGTGAAACTAGGGAAGATTTCACCTTTGTCTTCAATCATAGATTCACCGCCCCATTCAAATTGTAATGGGTTCTCACGAAGCCAAATATCCGCTTCTGATACACGGTTCAAGTAATCTTCAATTTCAGCGACAACCTCTTCATAACTTTCATTAGGTAAATAATGTACCGTTATCCATAAACGACATTCGTCCGCTATAAACGCTGGATGACGTCCTCCTTCAATGACAGCAGGGTTAATCGTATTCGCACCCGGTGGCATACCAGGACTGTGTTTCATGACTGCCCAATGTTGTTCTAATTCATTCAACGCTTGAATAATTTTCATCATCTTTTCAATCGCACTCGCACCAAATAATCCACCACCTGCATGAATCGTTTGACTACGTGCGCCGTCATGAATCGTATTCTTACTTTTCACTGTAATCCAACCAGTGATTACGCCACCTTGCCCTAGTGCCATATTCTCACTTGTATCTAACACCAACGCTAAATCAGCTTTAGGTCCTATTTCACATGCCAATTTCGTACCCGCTTCGCCGACCTCTTCACCTACGACCGATTGCACAATAATATCACCTTTAGGCTGGCGACCTTCTTGATGTAACTTTTCAAGAACATAAAATAACGATGCCATACCGCCCTTCATATCACTCACACCGCGACCATATAACCAGCCCTCGTGCTCAGTGAGTTGAAACGGCGGATACTCCCAATTCGAGTCATCCTCCACAGATGCCACATCCACATGACCATTCAAGATTAATTTCGGCGCCTCAGAATCCTCACCCTTCAACGTCGCCACAATCACACTATCATTATCATACAGACGCTCACGCTGAATATCGAAACCTAAATCACGCAACAACTGCTCAATCTCCTCCTGCAACGGATCCGTATTACGCCCCGGCGGACTCTCCGTATTAAATCGCACCAATAAATCCAATAACTCATAAAGACGTTGTTCCATCTCAGCCACTCCTTCTTTGAAAATGAATACCCTATTACTGCCCTTCACCCTAAGTGTATCATTTCATCACATCACATTCCGCACATAAACAAAAAGGGAGCGAGACAGAAATTAAAATAATTTCGTCGTCTCGCCCCGGCAAGGATAACTAGAATTGAAAAAGCTTAATATAAGTGCATTTCAATTCAGTTAGCTACTGCCAAAATGCTAACAAAGCCTGAGACATTTTATTTTGGCTCAGTCTTCTCCTTATATCATATTATATTAAACAGGTCGCACTGTAATTTCGTTCACGTTCACATGGTCAGGCTGTGTTAAAGCATAAACCACCGCGTCAGCAATGTTTTCAGGGTACAATTTCTTACGTCCACCAAAGTCCGTATTCTCTGTCATAGGCGTCGCCACCATGCCAGGATGGATGCTTGTCGTTTTGATACCTGTACGTGCAAGCTCTTTTTCTAAACCGTTGAATATCATTAATGCCGCTGACTTAGTTGCACTATATAGTGTACTCTCTTTAGACACTTCAGTCGCTGAAACAGAAGCTAAGTTAACTAAATGACCTGAGCCTTGTTCTTCAAATTTAGGTAAGACGGCATGTACGCCATATAATAACCCTTTGATGTTTGTATCAATCATCGCTTCCCATTCGTCTAAATCATATTTCATAATACGCGCTGACGTATTGATACCGGCACAGTTCACGTAGAAATCAACTTTGCCGAATTTTGCAATCGCATTTTCCACTAAAGCGTCTACGTCATCTTTGAATTTCACATTCGTTGGCGTGATTAGGAAGTCGCCTTCGTTCATATCTTTAGCTACTTCTTTTAGTTTCTCATCGCTACGCCCAGCTAGTACAACTTTTACGCCTTCTTTCGCAAGTGTTTTAGCGATAGTAGCGCCAATGCCACTGCTTGCGCCAGTCACAATTGCGACACGTTCTTTTAATTCTGTCATGTTTACGTCACCCTTTTTTCTAGTTTCATTGATTACCTTTCCTAAATTTTTAAATCCTAAACTCACTTATACTATTCTTTTTGAAAATTCTCAGAGAAAATTACTCGAGTAATTGTAAAAAACATAAAAACGTAATAAAGTTAATGTATGGCAAAGTATTGGGCATATAGTTAGGAGGACATTCCATGAATTTTGAAGAACGTATTCAAGCGTTACGTGCTGACAAAAGTAGAACAAGTTTTTCATTCCGTTTCGAAGAATTATATACTGAAGAAGAATGGTTAGGCATGTCAGTGAAGCAACGTACACGTCAAGAAAGAGAATTTAATTTACGACTTGATCGTATTCCAAATGTGAGAATGCCATTTGCAAGTGAAGATGGAATTAAAGTCAAGTTATACAATCAAGTGTACGATTATAACGAAGTTAAGAAGAATTTCAAAGAACAATTTTAAATCATTATAAACTAGAAGCCCGTGTCTCACTTGGTAAGACACGGGCTTTCAACACATTATTCCAGAATGATTAGGGGTATATTTATGGTTATGCCCTCGTTTGCTCACCCGAGGGCATAGTCTGTATGAATGTATAGGAGGTCATTCAATTTTGGTGTTAGTTTGTGACTAATGATTTACGTTCGAGTCCGTAGTAATAAAGGCGTTCGGCATCAATGTATGGAATAGAGTCGATCGTTAAGTAGCCATCTTTAATATCACCGATCATTCCTTGGTTAACGCCAGTTTTCAAATAAATTTCATAACTACCTTCATCAGAAAAGATAACTTCTTCAATTACTTTTCTCATTAGTATCACTCCCATTAATTATTACTCATTCCTTACATTCTTAATAATACACCCTTTTAAAAATTTTTAAAGCATTTTGTGATAATTTTCACAAATAGTTCATTTTTTTGAAAATAAAACCTACTAAACATTTTTATGTATATTGTAAGTAGTTAAAGATATAAATTTATATATCAATTTTTAAATGGATTTATCGTTTCACTTTTGTTTAGGCGCTTTCCAGGGATGCCGTCTCAGCCAGAATGACCTCATAGGTTAACCTATGGGTCATTCTAAGGTCTTCTGACGTCACTGCTTCCCTAGGAGTCGCCTAACAACGCTCCACTTATCCATTTTAAAAATAAAAAAGCACTTTGATATCTTTTAAATAATTCAAAGTGCTAATCTTTCTATTCAAAATAACTATTCTTCTACAATATATCTATAAATATCATCTCTTATTGGAGATTTCATAGCCAAATTCATAGTAACTACTCTATCGCCAATATCTCTACTTTCTTCTTTAGCAGTGCCTTCAATATACTCAGCTTCTCCTAGATAATAATGTAATGTTCCTTCAGCGTCGCTTTTCTTCACAAAGATATAAATATTTTTATTCATTTCTTTATGGTGTATTATATCTTTAATTTCACTACTTTTTAAAGAAGCATTAGATCTTGAAACCCAAGCTAATTCATCTTGACTTAAGAAATGATCTTCATATTTAATATTATCATCAATATCTTCAGACTTTTTATAAGTTATAAATACAGGAATAAAATTATCTAATACTCTATATCCATAAATATTATTGCTCATATTTTTTTCATCATTTCGCCAGTTTACTAACTTAAGAAAATCTAATCTTGAATATTGATTATATAAAATTAAATCATTTCCACCTTCTTGGAACTTATTATTATAATATCTTGCGACTGCAATAATATCATCAACATAAGCTTTATAATCTTTATTTTCAAGATAACATTTAAATGTCTCACTTAATGAAATAATATTATTATACTCTACTATTGGATTTCCATATCTTGTTTGTTCATTTTTACCAAAGTAACTTAATGACAATATTTTCAAAGAAGTATTGATATCTTTTTTATTAATAAATTCTAATTGAGCACATAATTGATCAAATGTTGTATCTCTCTCAATTATTTTTTCTAACACTAAATAATCTGAGCTTTTTAATCCTGGCAAAATTTCACGCGATAAGAATGTTAAATTTTTAATTACATCTTCACTAAATTGTTGTTCAGTATAATCATATTTTCTTAAAAACAAAAAATAATTTCCAAACTCATTTTTTGAGAGTATAACTTTTGGATCTATAGAATTTTGTTCAATGAAATCTATAAGCATTGGTGTTTTGCCAATTCTTTCTTTTACCTTTTTAAATGCTTCTTTAATGATCTGCATACTATTTAGTGTTGCTTTATCGATCGCTTCATAGATTTTCTTTTTAGCAATTTCTTCAAAATTTATAGTCGATACTCCTACTAATTGATTAGGATTAGTCATAAACCTACGATAATCATCTTTGTTTTGCGATTGATTGTCTGAAAGAGCAATTGGAATGAGATAGTTATTTTTGTAGTTTCCTATAAAATCAATAATCGTCACAAATTCTTTATTAGAGCTTTTTCTAAGTCCTCTACCCAATTGTTGGATAAATATTATGCTAGATTGAGTGCTTCTTAACATAACAATTTGATTAACTTCTGGAATATCAATACCTTCATTAAATAAATCAACAACTACTATATAGTTAATTGAACCTTCCACTAATTCTCCAATGATTTTTAATCTTTTATTTTGACTATCTGTGCCTATTAACGATTTACTTGGAAGACCTCTTAAAGTTAATTTTTGAGCTATTTCTATGGCTTCTTCTTTTCTACTCACAAAAATTAAGCCTTTTAACTCCTCGCCTGAATAACCATAATAATTTGTTTTATTGATAATATGATCTATTCTTTCCTCTGCAACTAATTCTCTTAAATCTGATAACTCATTTTTTTCAACACCATTATGTACATAATCTGTTACTCCAAAATAATGGAAAGGACATAATATATCACTTTCTAAAGCTTTAGGTAACCTAATTTCATATGCTACATTATTATCAAATAGTTCAAAAATATTGCCTTCATCTGTTCTTTCTGGTGTAGCTGTCATTCCTAACATAAAATCAGGTGTAAAATAATTAAAGATGGTTTGATAAGTTCTTGCAGCTGTTCTATGCGCTTCATCAAATACTATGTAATCAAATTCGTCTTTACGGAATGAATTGTAATTATCTTCTTTCGATAATGTTTGAATAGTTGCAAAAACGTATTTTGCATTGGAATTTTTTTCATTCCCTGTATAAAGTCCGAACTCATCTTCATTTTCATGAGGTAAAACTTTTTTAAATTCTTCCTTTGCTTTTTTCAGAATACCTTCATTGTGAACTATAAATAAAAACTTTTTGGGAGCATAATTTCTGACATCCAAAGCACATAATATCGTTTTCCCTGTACCTGTAGCTGAAATAACTAACCCTTTATGTTCATCAGCTTCTCTAAGTTTTTTTAAACCCATAAGTGCTTCTTCTTGCATTAAGTTCGGTTTTATTTCATTTGAATTAGCAAACTTTTCAAGTTTTTTATTATGTTCTTTATTTAATTCTAAAAAGTCTCTATATATTTTTGATTCAAAACTCTCTTCATATTCCTTTATCCAATTAATATTCAATGGGGCACTATTTCCCCAAAGATCCTCAAATTGATTTTTTACATTATAAATCAAATCCCCATTTTTATGGGTAGATAACATAACATTATGTTCATAATTGATTTTTAATGCTGTTGAAGTTAGATTTGAACTTCCGATAATCATTGAAGAGTAGTTTTCATGCTCAAAAATATATCCCTTAGCGTGAAATCCTGATATATCAGTTAAACGTACCTCTACATTTTCGAGTTTCAATAATTCTTTATACATCTTAGGCGTGTTAAACCCTAAATAATTAGAAGTAATAATTCTTCCTTTTACTCCTCGCTCGTTTAAATCACTCAATACAGCTTTTATACTAGCTAAACCACTTTCTGTAATAAAAGCTACAGAAATATAAAAACTAATACATTTTTCTAATTCATTGATTATTGATGAAAGTATATTTTGATTATTACTATTATTAAGTAATTTAGGATTCATGTTTCCTTCATGGGTAATATTTTTATCAATAAATCCTTTATTTAAAGATTGTTGAAGATTTGAAAGTACCTTTTCTTCCATTATTTTACTTCTCCTACAATTATATCTACTGCTGGTATGTCAGCTGGAGCCCATTCCAATGTTTTTAATTCATTTATTGGCAACCATTTAATTGCTTTATGTTCAGTCAAAGTAGGAAGTTCATTATTTAGTTTACATTTATAGGTCGTTAATCTAACAATTCCAAATTCATATTCGTGTTCGGTAGTAGTTACTTTATCTTCCACACTTAAATTACATTTCATTTCTTCTTTGATTTCTCTAATTAAGGCTTCTTTTTCTGTTTCCCCTTTTTCAATTTTACCTCCAGGGAATTCCCACATTAATGGAAGACTCATATTTCCACTACGTTGAGCACATAATACTTTATCTTCATTAAAAATAATTGCACCCACAACATTTATAATTTTTTTCATTATAAGCACCCTTTACTAGTTAATACTTTAATTTTATCAAATTCATTTTTTTCATCAATAATACGTTAATTATTGAAATAGTTTAAAAAGTGATATTTTTGGTCAAGGATTTGCTATTAAGTGGGGTATTTTAATTAATTTTTATATATTATAATTTATGTATATTAGATTTCGATCTAATATGAAGTGAAGGATTTATATTTTAGTGGGATTGATGCATAGGTATTAACTCCCTGAAGGCTCATCTTAGCGGAAAATGAGATGGGCCTTTTATTTTATTTGAATTTGCATCAATAATATTTTCATAGTAAAATAAAAGTATAAAAATACACCTATCGTTTTTGGAAAGGGCACTAGGTGGAAAAACTAAGCAACATATTTTGAGGCTCAACTCAAAACTTATGTTTTCTACAAATAGCTTATTTTATTAAGTGCTCATCTTAGGCCATTATAAGATAAGCTATTTTTATGCCATTATTTAGCAAAAGAAAGCCTAAGATCTTTAATGTTATTTTAAGAGTCTTAGGCTTTCTTGATGTATTAAATTATTATTTATAGACCTAGTTCTTTAATGAAGTGGATGAGTTCGTCTTTCATTTTTGGGTCTTTTAGTGCGTATTCGATGGTTGTTTTGACGAAGCCGAGTTTTTCTCCAACATCGTAACGATCTCCATCGAAGTCATAGGCGTAGACTTGGATATCGGTGTTCATACGCTCAATGGCGTCGGTTAATTGAATTTCATTGCCGGCGCCTTCTTTTTGTGTTTTGAGGTATTCAAAGATTTCTGGTGTTAAAATGTAACGTCCCATGATTGCTAGGTTTGATGGTGCTGTGCCTTGAGCTGGTTTCTCAACAAATTGTTTAACTTGGTAGCGACGGCCTTCTTTTTCTAAAGGATCAATAATACCATAGCGATGCGTCACATTCTCTGGTACTTCTTGAACGCCAATCACTGAGTGGCCTGTTTCTTCATATACGTTCATTAATTGTTTGATAGCGGGTTCATCTGATTCTACGATATCATCACCTAGAAGTACCGCAAATGGCTCATCACCGATAAATTGACGTGCAGTATAGATAGCGTGGCCTAACCCTTTTTGTTCTTTTTGACGTACATAAAAGATGTTAGCTAAATCTGTTGAATAGTGAACTTTTTCAAGTAGGTCTGTTTTCCCTTTTTCTTCAAGTACCATTTCTAATTCTTTTTGATTATCGAAGTGGTCTTCAATCGCACGTTTATGTTTACCGGTTACTATAATAATATCTTCAATTCCTGCGCGAGAGGCTTCTTCCACTATATATTGAATGGTTGGTTTGTCTAAGATAGGAAGCATTTCCTTAGGCATCGCTTTTGTTGCTGGTAAAAATCTTGTTCCTAAACCAGCGGCCGGTATGATAGCTTTTTTAATCTGTTTCAAACTCAAGTAACTCCTTTGCACATTCTGTCTTTTATATCATTTGTTAGTTTATCATTCTTTGGAATTCTTTCCTAGCAATAGCTTGTTTAATTTAACCATGGGTGGTACAAGTACTACTCCAGTAGTGCCATTTATGGTAAAGTTTACTATTTAATTACTAAACGTTTTTCAAACTAATATTTATGTTGTTTGTAGAGAAATTTAAAGGTTGAACTATTAAAAACACTCACCTTTTGTGGTGAGTGTTTTTATGGATAATTTTTATACAAATAAGCTAATGAATAGAATGAAGATTATTCCTGATACTGAGATGATGGTTTCGAGTAGTGACCAAGTTAGGAATGTTTCTTTGATTGTTAGGCCGAAGTATTCTCTGAACATCCAGAAGCCGGCGTCGTTTACGTGTGATAGGATAACGCTTCCTGCGCCAATTGCGAGTACAACAAGTGCGACGTTGACGTCTGAGTGTTGTAATAATGGTAAGACGATACCTGTTGTTGAGATGGCTGCTACGGTTGCTGAGCCTAATGCGATACGTAATACGGCTGCGACAATCCATGCAAGTAAGATTGGTGACATTGTTGAACCTTCGAACATTTTCGCAATTGTATCACCTACGCCACCGTCGATAAGTACTTGTTTGAATGTACCGCCACCACCGATGATGAGGATCATCATGCCGATTGGGTAAATGGCATCTGTGACTGATTTCATGATATCATCCATTTTTCTACCGCGATGTAAGCCCATTGAGAAGATGGCAAAGATGACTGAAATTAACATTGCCGTACCAGCTGTACCAATGAAGTAAATGATTTGTTCAAATAAAGTTTTAGCTTCTTGGTGGCCCGTAATTAATTGAACGATTGTTGAAAGTAACATTAAAAGAACGGGTAAGATTGCTGTAAAGATACTTAAACCGAATCCAGGCATTTCAGAGTCTTTAAATTCTTTTTGTGAGCCTAAAGCTGAAATGTCGCCTTCGCGTGTATAAGCGGAAGGAATGATTTTTTGTGCTACTTTATTGAAGATTGGTCCAGCGATGATAGTGACTGGAATAGCGATAATGATACCAAATAATAATACTTGTCCTACGTTGGCTTTTAATTCTTTAGCGATAACAACCGGTCCTGGATGTGGTGGTAAGAAACCGTGTGTGACTGATAAAGCTGTCACCATTGGTAAGCCAAGTTTCAGTGGTGATACTTTCGCACGTTTTGCGATAGTGAATACTAATGGTATTAATAATACTAATCCAACTTCGAAGAATAGTGCGATACCAACGATAAAGGCTGCGACTAACATTGCCCACTGAACATTTTTCTGTCCGAATTTAGCGATTAATGTGTCTGCAATTCGGTTTGCGCCTCCGCCATCCGCTAGTAATTTACCTAGAATGGCACCAAGTCCAAAGATAAGTGCGATATGTCCGAGCGTACTGCCCATACCGGTTTCAATCGTACTCATGACTTTGTTTAATGGCATGCCTAATAGAATTGCTGTAACAACTGATGTAATGATTAATGAAATGAATGTATTTAATTTCAAGAAAATAATTAATGATAAGAGTAGTAATATCCCAATTACCACGCTAATAAGTGGCCAAATCTCTCCAAACATTGTAAGTCCTCCCTGTGTGTGTATGTTATGTTGTAATGTTTTAATTCATATGCTTACGTTGGAAATCTGCAATTTCTGCGTAGCGTTCTTCTAATGAACGGCTAAGATTAATAAAGATTGATACTAATTGTTGATATACTTTAACGGTTTCTTGGTTTGGCTTATGTGCGTTCGTTGTTCCTACCATCTTTTCAATAATAGAATAGTCCTCGATTTCGCCTAACGCTTTGAGACCTAAAACACATGCGCCAAGGCAAGAACTTTCATAGCTTTCTGGTACGATGAGATCAGTATCAAAGATGTCTGCCATCATTTGACGCCATACTTCACTCTTCGCGAAACCACCTGTTGCTTTAATCGTGCTAGGTGTTTCATTCATAACTTCAACTAATGCAAGATATACCGTGTAAAGGTTGTAAAGTACACCTTCTAAGGCTGCACGAATCATGTGTTCTTTCTGATGTGATAGGGTTAAGCCAAAGAATGAGCCACGTGCATCTGCATTCCAAAGTGGCGCACGTTCGCCAGCAAGATATGGATGGAAGATTAAACCTTCTGCGCCAGGTTTAACGCGACTCGCGATTTTTGTAAGTACATCGTATGGATCTACACCTAAGCGTTTGGCTGTTTCAACTTCACTTGCTAAGAGTTCATCTCGTAACCATCTCAAGATAACGCCACCGTTATTAACTGGTCCGCCAATAACGTAATGGTCTTCGTCTAACACGTAACAGAAGATACGACCTTTATAGTCAGTACGTGGTTTATTGATGACTGTGCGAATGGCGCCTGAAGTTCCGATTGTGACGGCAACTTCTCCTTTTTTAAAACTGTTAACGCCAAGATTTGAAAGTACGCCATCACTTGCGCCTACGACGATTGGGGTATTTTCATCAATGCCCATTAGTGTGGCATAACGTTTTTTCATACCTGTTAAGATATGCGTAGTTGGTACAAGTTTAGGTAATTGATCTCGTGAAATTCCTAATAGTTTGAGAGCTTCTTCATCCCAATCTAACTTTTCCAAATTAAACATGCCTGTCGCTGAAGCCATTGAATAATCGATGACATATTGTCCAAAGAGTTGATAAAAGATATATGTCTTAATGTCAGCGAACATTGCCGTTTGGTTATAAATCTCAGGTTGTTCATGTTTCATCCAGAAGATTTTAGATAAAGGTGACATAGGATGAATCGGCGTCCCTGTGCGTTGATAAATGTCATGACCGTTATGTTCTTGAGTGATGCGTTCAGCATATTTACTTGCGCGATTATCTGCCCAAGTGATGCTTTCTGTTAATCTTGAATGTTGCGCATCTAGAGCGACTAAGCTATGCATTTGTGCACTGAAAGAAATGAGTTTGATGTCTTCCTTCTTAACACCCGCTTCACGCACCACATATTTCACTGTCATTAACACAGCATCAAATAGCTCATCTGGGTTCTCTTCTGAAACATCTACGTTTGGCGTATGTAATGGATAGCCAATATTATGTTTCATAATAAATTGTCCATTCTCGTCATATAACACTGATTTCGTACTTGTGGTACCAATATCAACGCCAATCATGTATTTCATAGTATTCCTTCTTTCCTTCTATTTAGCGTAACCAGAAACTTTCGATATCTTTCCCAACGTCATCGAAATTTAAGTGAAACGCCTCTCTTAATTTATCTGAATCGTAATGCTCTATTGCTTCAATAAATACTTCGTGATTGCTGTGAATACGGTCAAAGTCTTCTTTGTTATGTGCCATACGCTCTCTCATTGAGAGCAAGACTAAAGATTCAATCACCGGTTTCAAATGGTTCCAGAATGTGAGTAAATATTGATGATTTGAAGCTTTAATCGTTGCTTCATGAAATTGCAAGTCATGTTGCGTAAAGGCTTCAGCATCTTCAAATTGTACAGATACTTTCATCATTTCAAGGTGCTTGCGCATTTCTTTGACTACAGGCGTACGATCAATATGTCTCATCTTTGAGAATGCGAACGACTCAAGCATAAGTCTCAAATCATATAGTTCTTTCTTTTCTTGTTCGCCGAATGAGAGTACTTTCGCACCCATGCGTTCAAGATGTATTAATTGATCAGTCTGTAATAATTTGAATGCATCGCGTACGGGAGAACGACTAACATCAAACTGTTTTGCGATTTGATTCTCAGTTAGTAACGTGTCACTTTCAATCTCGCCATTTACAATTTGTAAGCGAATTTCAGCAGCCACGCCTTCTCCTTTTGTCATCCCTCCAAGCCATTGTTCCGGATATCCTTGATTCACAGCACTCACCTCTCATTACTACTTTTCTTCAACTTGTATACAAGTATGTTAATATACTGAAAGTGTTTTTGCAAGCGCTTTCTTTTTGTGAAAATAAAACACCCTAGCTTATTAAAATCTAGGATGCAGTGTGCACCTTATTTATCATCGTTTGCTACTTCTATGCAATAATGTGTTTCATGACATTTTTGGCATTGAAGTTTGCGTGTTTTAGCTGTGTGTTTGGCTAAGATGAATGATTTCAATGATGGTTTAAAGATATGTTGGCAATTTGGACAAAGGAAAGAAATATTTTTGAAATAGAACGCTGTTAGTCCTACTGCATAAGTTACTAGAATTGGTAAAACTGCGACAAATGGTTTCGCTGAGCTTCTTAATAAGCTGATAACCAATCCTGAATATTGTACGATACCTATTATCCCTGCGCTAAGCCAAATTTTACCTTTTACTGCGTTAAGTTTTTCTGATTTTTTCATAACATTGTCTATGTCAGTTAAGTGATTGATTGAAGAACTTGATTGTTCTGAAATATATTGTTGTACCGAATTGATGTGCTTAAGCGTCTCAGATTGTTGATGCATATCTTGTTGAATATTTTCTTTATGAAGTTGAAGGATCATTTTCAACGTTTGTAAGTCGTTATCTTCATAAAGCAATGTTTTAATCTCGTCTAACGTACAGCCAAACTTTTTCAAGATTAATATCAGTTGGAGTTGATGTAGGTGTGTTTCTGTATAATAACGTCGGTTAGAGTCTTGATGACGTTTAGCTGTTAATAATCCTTTGCGATCGTAATATTGTAACGTTCTGATTGTGATGCCACTTTGTTTGGCAAGTTCTCCAATTGAATAATGTGACATAGCCTTCACCTCCTAGCTCTAACATAGCTAATGACGCTACGTCATGAGCAAGACATTTTCAAAAAAATTATAACAAGCAGTCTGCCTTCTGTCTTACTAAGATTCAATCCAGTCTTTAATATGGTCGATAATCCCTTCTGTACCATTGGGTAGCTTCTCTAGAACGGAAGGGAAATCAATATGTCCAATCCCCGGATAAAGAATACCCACTGTTTCGCCACCAAATTTCTTAAATTCTTCCATCGTTGCTTGGGAATCAGTGTAAGGTATCACATCATCATCTTCCCCTGCGATAAACAATAATTTAGGAAACTGTTTAATTGATTCAATATCAGGCATGTAATCTGCGCTCACCGTATAAATAAGATCGGTGATAATTGTCTTGAATGGTGCGACAAATGATAAGATACTTACACCATTTTCTTTTCGTGCATAAACTGTTTTCTTCAAAATGTATTGTGGCAAGTTTTTAATAGCTACAAGCTCATCTTTCAAATGTTCTCGTTTCTTATTCTTAGTAAATAAACGTGACACCATACTCGTATTAGGTGAAATCTTCGCTGCACTACTTAAATAGACTAAATGTGAAATGGGAAGTTTATTAAATTTTAATAAACGTGTACCAATCATACCGCCCATCGAGTAACCAATAACCATCATTTTTTCAATGTTATGTTCCTCTACAATTTGTTCTAGCACATCTTCAATACGTTCAACATAATCGTCTAAATTATGATGTTCTCGTTCAATTTTTGAACTTTTACCACGACTAGGACAATTGATAAATACCATTTTATAATCTCTAAAATAGGGCTCAAATAGTGTCATAATGCGATATGTCATTAATGCACCATGTAGAAATACAATTGTTTTATCTGTATCCATATTCCCTGCATATGCCACTTCGCTCTGTTCATTTTCATAATTTTTTAATTGATAAATTTGTGTCTTAAAATTTCGTTTATTCATAATCAACCTCAAAATTTAAAATAGTACCAATTAATTATTCTATCACAAATTTATCTATTCTAGGACATAATTAAAAGGGGTTCAATTTGAACCCCTTACTCCATTTCTCTATCCGATATTTCTGAATGAATAGCCTGCATTTTCGCTTCAATATCTGTAAGTTCAAGCGCACATTCTTTTAGTCTATCTTTATAATCTTCTGTATTTGTATTATTTTTATAGCGAATTTTATGTTCTAAACTTGCCCACATATCCATACCAATCGTACGAATTTGTATTTCAACTGGTGTGACTTCAACACGATCAGCTAAAAATACAGGGATTGAAACGACAAGATGTAAACTGCGATAGCCATTTTCTTTCGGTTGTTTAATATAATCTTTACGTTTTATTAGTTTAACGTCTTCTTGTTTTAATAACATCTTTTCAATAACATAAATATCTTCTAAGTAATTACATACGACACGAATACCAGCAATATCTAGAATATTCTCTTTTGCACTTTCTGCACTAACAGGTAAGTTTTTACGTTGTAATTTTTTGACTAAGCTATTCATTTCTTTAACACGACGTTCCATGTGATGAATTGGATTATGTTTATACACATGGTTAAAATTATCGTCTAAAATATCTAGTTTTGTACTTATTTCTTTTAAAGCAGATGAGTATAAATGGTCTAGTTCAACAAAACCAATTAATCGGTCAAATGCTTCGTCGCCATCTTTGAAATGATTTAAACTATCTTTAAATTCACTTCGTAATTCTTCTATATATAATGACGGTTTTCTTTCTACGTACATAGCGGTTGCCCCCTTGTTCCTTACCTTCCATTATATCGAATTACAAAATGAACTAAAACCGATAACCATCCCATTTAAACTAGGTAATTAGACCGAGAAACTAACGCAAGTGAAT
The DNA here is from genome assembly GCF_002902575.1 of Staphylococcus croceilyticus. Taxonomy (GTDB): domain Bacteria; phylum Bacillota; class Bacilli; order Staphylococcales; family Staphylococcaceae; genus Staphylococcus; species Staphylococcus croceilyticus. Next base: position 34,844 of record NZ_PPRD01000103.1, read on the forward strand.
ATCTATCTTAGAACCACTAAAAAATCCCAAACAAGGGGTTTGGCTTGTTTGGGATAGGTGGGTTAAATATTATTCATCTTTTTTGTGTTCGATGACTTTAGTGTTGCGGTTGTCGGCGATTTCTTGTGCACGTTTTTTCGCATCTTCTTTATTATCGAATGTGTCAGTGGCTTGTTTGGCGCCTTCTGTTTTCACTTTCCATTCGTTATCTTCATAATATACATGCACATTTTCTTCATTTAATTCTGGATTAGCTGAGTCATCTTTTTGATGTTGTGTTATATGTTTATTTTTTAGTTCATCAAGCTCATCTTGACTTGCATCTTTATACCAATCTTCAGCTTGTTTCGTTGCGATTGGTATAACGTCGCCTTCTTTATAGCCATCTTTTAACATTGCATTGCCGATATCAATTGCTTTTTTACGTTCAAGTTCATCAAAGTTTTTCCAAGTGTTTGGATAATCGTCCATTGTCCAAGGCATGGTATCACGCTCCTCTTATTTGTCTTAATTAGCTTTTACCATGTAGCTTGAAAATGAAACGCCATCAAACAAAGTCTATGATTGTGTAGCAGATGTTACTTCCATGTCGTCAACATCTTTACGTGTGGCGACACAATTGCTTTGTAACTTCATTAAAGCTGATTTTAAATAATTATACTGTGGTAAATCTGATAATTCTTTAACTTCCAAGCTGCTTTGAAGTTCGAAATGTTTCGCGACATTTTCAAATATTACTAAGTATTCTCCCATTTGTGCATCTGAAATATGTTGACGTTCCTTGTTTTGCATTGCACGCATTAACATAAAGTTAATTTCTTCTAATGCGAAGATACTTGGGTAATAGTAGCGTAAAACGTTTTTGTTTGAGAAGAGTTCCCCATTTGCTGAATTATAAATTTGAGTCATATTGCTCATATTAACGGATAAGTCGAAACTTTCTTTTTTCTCACGTTCGCTATCTTGGTATCCATTTTCAGAGAATAAATATTGAAAAATAACCGCTTCTTTACGTACAACTTCAGCAATCGTACGTGGTAACATCGCGGAAGCTGTTTGACGGTTAATGAGTAGAACACCTACGACGGCAATTACAATACCGATGAGCACATCAAATATTCGTGTATAGGCAATGGAAATAGATAGGTTGTGTGATGCTAGCCCGTTTAACAAGATAACTTGTGTCGTAATGAATATCACCGCGAAGGCATAATTAGAACCTACAAATGCCTCTGTAACCATTGCGGCTAAGCCCATAATAATTACTGCTACAACTAAATGTGGATTAAAGAATAGGATACCTGAGAGTAATAAGGTTCCTAAGATGGTACCTAAGCCACGTGCTACTGAGCGGTCTAACATACGACGTGTTGTCATGCCTAACATTACTGTATGCGCTGTTAATGGAATCCAATACGATTTCTGGATATTAAAGGCTAATGAGACAAATATAGCTACTCCTAAAATCACTGCATAGATGAGTGTATTTCTGAAAACGATAGAATCTAGTGTTAGATTATGCAGAATACGTTGACTGTATAAAGGCTTTCTAACGCTTGCTTGATGTTCGATTTGATTTGCATCTAAGTTTGCAATCTCATCAATTTTCAAGATATGTTGCAAGAGATTGTTATACTGCTCACTCACATTTACTTCTTTCGTCCAGTTCTCTCGTTTAGTACTACGACGGTATGCATTACGTATCGTCACATCCATCATATCAATTAAGTCTTGAGGTAATGGACGGATATCTTGTTCATGTAACTCAAGCAATTCAGAATAAATCCCTTGCGCTGATGTATGGAGTAATAATAAGCGTTGGAAACGTGAGTTTAACTTTGATTTAGCGCCTGCTGTGGCAGTAATTAATAATTCGTCTGAGTTTTTAAATGCTGTTACTGCAGATTGCGACACTTCTTTAAACTTTTCAGGATCATTAAAATGATGCATAAGTTCATGAATCATTTTAAAGTCGGCGGTAATCGCTCGATCTTCAACTTTCTGCTTTTGGAAAAGGATAATCAATAATACAACGAATGTTGCAAGAGCACCACCAATTAAAATAGCAAAACCACGAAATAGTGCTTGGTCAGGTGCGACAGGTAAGTTACTAGGTAAACAAAACGTTACTAAGAAGAAGGTAGAAGATGGGCCGGCAATCTTTAACGCACTAAAAATGTAAAACGGTATAACGGTTACAAGTAGTAACGTAAAACCGTATAGCACAGGTTGGGTTACCGTTAAGGTTCCGAGCATCATACAGATAGCAAATGAGATTGAACATAGAATCACGGTTCTTAGCATGGATTGTGGTGACCCTTTGAAAACATAAATATGCGCTAACGTCCCCGTTGATACCAATAGTCCGAAACTAAAATTTCCTAACATATAACCTACTAAGGCTGGAATAATCATGAGTAAGCCTTGGCGTAGGCCTTTCATCGGGTCAATCTTAGTCGTATCAAACGTTATAAGAGAATGTAATACATTTCCCAATGTTATCTTTCCTTTCTATCAAACATACATATCTATGATAACATTTTTTAATCTTTTACATTTCTACATTGTTTATATAAAAAACTTACCTAGTAAAGACTAGGTAAGTTAGTATTCATGAGATTTATTTTGTTTCAGCAACGTCAATGACAGGTTCTTCGGTAATGTACTTGCCGATATTTTCACTAAACACTCTAAAATGTTCTGAATGGTTATGTGTTTCAACTGCTTGTTGATCTTTATAATTCTCAACTACTACAAATGAATTACGTTCATCTACATCTTCGTAATGGCTATAGAATGTATTGCCTTCTTCTTGTCGAGAACTTTCTACTAACTTTTTCATTAAATCTAAATAGTCATCACGATAGTCCTCATTTACTTTTAGTTTGGCATTAATGATAATCATACAATCACCTTCGTTAATTAGATTTACTTTATTTTACCATTTATTTTAAATCACTAAACAGAGATAGCACTTATCATATTTATAATGTAGCATTTAATGCATTTGAGTTTATTTTGCATTTTTTCATAGGGTAATGTTATACTTTAATTAACAAGAATATCTGCATTTAATGCACCAACCCCCTCACTATGGCAGTAGTGAGGGGGTTTTTAATGGTGTGGCTTAGTCGCCTATTTACTTATCATCGCGTTTTCGTAGCCAATACGAGAATAATGCAACGATACAACCACTTATGACTGTGGTCACGATGTGAACAAGAATATCTGTCACTTAAGCACCTCCCCTCCACGTCTCAATTGACGCCTGAGAGATAGGCGACCTATATATTATAGCATTTTATTAAATTTTCTTAGCTAAACTTATACATCTGTAAGTCATTTTAAGGTAGATTACGAAATGTAGTTGTGAAGACTCCTATGTTGATTATTAATGAACATAAGTGCTATGCACTTATGTAAGAAATTCTAAAGATGAACTACGAATGACGTTGTGTGACCCTTGCGTTTTTTATTGAACACAACTGCAATTGCACTTGTGTAAGGCGTTCTAAGATAGATAACGAAACGTAGTTGAGTGACGCCTGAGGGATTTAAGTTTATTAATGAACGTAAGCATTCAAACACTTACGTAAGTAGTTCTAAGGTAGATTACGAAGTGTAGTTGTGAAGACTCCTAGTGGAAAAGAAAGAGCCTCAAGACTACAGGCTTGAGCCTTTCCCACAGGAAAGCGCAACAACTTAAACAAGTGAATATCTACCTAAGAACTACTTTACAAGACCAAGGCTCGACCCAGCCCCCTAGGCAAGCATCACAACAGAATGAGTGAATGTTCATCTAAGAATTTCTTTAGAAGACTACAGACTGAGACAGCACCCCAGGAACGCGAAACAACTTAAACGAGTGAATATCTATCTAAGAATGACTTTACAAAACCAAGGCACGAGCCATGTACATAAGAAATATATACATAAAAAAGTGAGCAGAACGCTCACTTTTCTATAATGAATTAACTTTATTATTTTAATTGTTTACTTTCATCTTTAATTAATGGTTTATCTGGTGAGACGAAGAACCATAATACAATCGCAATGACAGCTGGAACGATAAGTAATTGGAACGTCATTGACCAGCCAAGAGATGTAACCACTGCACCAGCTAAGAATGGACTAACTAAGGCACCAATATTTCCCCATAAGTTCATCCAACCTGAAACTGTACCAGCAAAGTTACGACCAATATCGTTCGCAGCAGCCCAACTCATACCCATTGAGATACCCATACCACCTAAACCAAGTGATAACCAGAAGATAGTAATATATAAGCTTTCTGTATGAACTGCGAAGAAGATTGAAATCGCAAAGACAATGAATCCAGCAATCGCAATTAATCCTCTTGATACAAAGCGTGATTGTCCACTGCGTAAAATTTTATCTGAAATGGCACCTGCAGATAAAATTAAGATAAACATAATAAACCAAGGTAATGAACTAATTGTCATATGTTTAAACTCTACATGATATTGCTCTGTTAAGTATGTTGGTAACCAAATTAAGAATAATGTAATAATAAATTGAACTACAAAGTATTGACCTGCGATAGCATAGAAACTCACGCGACGGAAGAATTGATTCCATGGTGGTAATGATTTACTAGTTTGAACTAAGTCACGATTTTGCATAATAAAATGTTTTTCTGCTTCGTTAACCATACGATGTTGTTCTGGAAGGTCTTTCGCGATGATTCCCCATAAAATCGCAATTAAGACCCCAACTGCACCAAAAATATAAAAGACAGCTTGCCAATTAAATGTATTTACAATTGCGATTGTAATAATTGGCGCTAGTACTGGTCCAAAATACGAACCTGCAAGTAAGGCACTTGATGCTCTCCCTTTTTCATCTTTTGCAAACCAAGTTGAGTTAAATACGGCATTCGATGGATACATTGGTGCTTCCCCTACACCAAATAAGAAACGAACTAAGAATAATAAACCATGATGTTTAATCATTCCTGTAAAGATTGTAAAAGCACTCCACCATACTAATGCAATAGTAATCATTTTACGTGGACCGAACTTCTCAGCTAACATACCTGAAGGCACTTGCATTAATGCATATCCTAATGAGAAGAAAGATGCTAATAATCCAAATTGTTGTTTATTCATATGTAAATCTTGCATCATTTGAGGTGCGATATATGAGATATTCGATCTATCCATATATGCAATTACTCCGATAATAAAAAATAGTAGTGCGAACATCCAACGCACATTACTTTTCCTTTGTCTTTGAACCATAGTGTTTTCCTACTTTCCTTTTTGTTGATTCTTTTTTATGTTGTCTATTAATCATGAAGACTCCCTTTTGCTCTTATCTCTTTCCACCTTTCAAGCCTGTCATAATAGGCTTAATCACTTATTTTTAATCATATTACCAGGTATTGTAAACGTTTACAATACCTTTACAAAACTTTTTTATTAAATTGCGCTTGGTTCGATGAATTGGATAAGGCTATTTTTGAAAAGGTCGTGTGATATTTATTTTGGACTAAGATTTGAACTCTATTCGTAAAAGCTGTAAAATGAAATAGAACTGAAACGCTATTAAATATTTTATAAATGAATAATGATTTATCATCCACTGGAAGTGCCTTTGTTTAAGGCTGAGAGTAAAGAACGGACTTTATAATTCCTGGAACCTGATCCAGTTTGTACTGGCGTAGGAAAGTGGCGCAAAGGATATCGTAAAGTTGAGCTGACCGCTATTTCCCTACGAGGGTAATAGCGTTTTTTTATTGTTCAAGGGGTGAGGCATATATTTATTGCAATAACGACTTACAAAGATTTAACAGACGAAGATTCAAAGCATTTCTTAGCTATAGCTAAAGGCATAGACGGGCTACTCTTTCGTACCCCTATGTCACGTGAAGCGTTATTTCACTTCATTACACAACTTTTAGATGCTGGCTTTCCAAAAGAGAAAGTTATTATTCACAGTGACACAGAGTTACTGGAATCATTAAGCCTTTCGCGCTTACATTGTCGTGAGATGGATACAGCTGCTTTCGACTATAAACAACTACATCCAAATGTCGAAGTCAGTATGTCGACCCATTCCAAGCAATCTGTGGAACAAGCTTACGAACATGGCCTTGATTATGTATTTTATGGCCACATTTTCAAAACGCCGTCTAAACCCAATCAACAGCCACGTTCACAAGATGAGGTCAATGACGTTTTACGTCTTCCAATACCTATTTATGCTATTGGTGGCATCACTAAAGAAACAATTCATCAATTACCTAAAGGGTTTGCTGGTATATGTGCAATTTCCTTCTTTATGAACGCATCTTTACAACAAATCGAACAGTTACGAAAGGAGTGGTTGAAAGATGCATGATGTTCTTATTATTGGCTCAGGTGTGATTGGTATGTCTATTGCACGACATTTAAGTCAATCACAAATGGATGTCGCTATTGTCGACAGAGATGTTCCTGGTAAACATGCTTCTTATAAAGCAGGCGGTATGCTAGGTGCACAAAATGAATTTACTGAAGATACGGATTTATTTAGACTCGCGCTCGAATCGCGCTCACTTTTCCCAGAACTATGCGAAGCGTTGGAAAATGAAACAGGAATCGATATTCAATATCAATCATCGGGATTAATTAAGGTGGCAAATCGTCCTGAAGATGTTGAAAGTTTAAGACAACAATATGAATTCTTAAGTTCCATGGATCCAAGTGTAGTGGAATTATCTGATGAGGATTTAATTGATTTAACGCATGGTCATGTCACATCAAGCGAAATGGCCATCTACATTCCAAATGATGGACAAATCAATGCCAATCATTATACGAAAGCACTCTTTAAATCACTGCAACAACGCAATATTCATCGTTATTACCAAACTGAAGTGCTTAGTATTGAACACCAAAATGGTTATTACGAGGTCTCTACGTCAAATGGTCAATTACATGCTAAGAAAGTGATCGTTGCTTGTGGCGCTTGGAGTTCTAAATTATTAGAACACTACCAACTTCCACGTGAAGTGGTAGGTGTTAAAGGTGAAGTACTGTTGGTTGAACATGACGACTTAGATTTAAAAGAAACGGTCTTTATGACAAATGGTTGCTACATCGTGCCGAAACAACCAAATCGTTTCCTTATCGGTGCAACAAGTGAGTTCGACAATTATTCTGTCGGGAATACCGACCAAGGCGTTTCATGGCTACATCAATATGCGAATGAACGTATTCCTGAATTAGCACAAGGTAAAGTCATTAAACAATGGTCTGGCGTGCGTCCTTATACTGAGGGCGAATTGCCTATCATGGATCGTATAGACGATGGTTTATATGTTATTTCTGGTCACTACCGTAACGGTATCCTACTTTCACCTGTAATAGGTCGAGATATCGCAAACTGGCTATTTACTGGCGTCAAACCACGCAATTATGAGTCATTCAATGTTTCAAGGAGGTCAAATAATGAAGTGTATCATTAATGGTGATGCGTTCACATTCGACGCAGAACAGTCGATTACTCAAGTGCTTCACTCACTTGAATTAGACCCTGAACGTGTCATTGTCGAGCATAATAAAACATTAATTAAACAAGAAGAATACGATCATCACACTGTGCGTGAAGATGATCAATTAGAATTATTAGAATTTGTTGGAGGCGGATAATATGTTTAAAATTGGAAATTTAGAATTACAATCACGTTTATTATTAGGTACTGGTAAATTTGAAAATGAAGACATTCAAACAGAAGCGATTAAAGCGTCAGAAACAAATGTACTTACATTCGCAGTAAGACGTATGAACTTATACGATAAAAACTTACCTAACCCACTTGCGAATATTAATTTAAAAGATTTCATCACTTTCCCAAATACAGCAGGTGCTAAAACTGCAGAAGAAGCCATTCGTATCGCAGAAATCGCGAAACACGCAGGTGTATGTGACATGATTAAAGTCGAAGTTATCGGTGATGATGAAACATTATTACCTGATCCTTTTGAAACATACGAAGCTTGTAAAGTGTTATTAGAAAGAGGCTACATCGTGTGCCCTTACATTTCTAACGACGTAGTTTTAGCGAAACGTTTAGAAGAATTAGGTGTACATGCGGTGATGCCACTTGCTTCTCCAATCGGTACTGGTCGCGGTATTAACAACCAATTAAACCTTAGCTATATCATTAAAAACGCTAATGTCCCGGTTATCGTTGATGCTGGTATTGGATCAGCTAAAGATGCATGTCACGCAATGGAATTAGGTGCTGATGCAATCTTATTAAACACAGCTGTTTCAGGTGCGAAAGACCCAGTTAAGATGGCAGAAGCAATGAAATTAGGTATTGAAGCTGGCCGTTTATCTTATGAAGCTGGTCGAATTCCAGTGAAATATACTGCACAAGCATCAAGCCCAACTGAAGGATTAGGATTCTTATAATGCAACGCTACAATCGTCAAATGCGTTTTCATGCTTTTGGTGAAAATGGGCAACACGCCCTATCAAATGCGAAGATCTTAATACTTGGTGCCGGTGCATTAGGGAGTCATGTGGCAGAGCTATTAGCTCGCATGGGCGCCCATCACTTGGCCATTGTTGATATGGATATTGTGGAAGAATCCAATTTACATCGCCAAGCACTCTATACAGAAGATGACGCTACAAACATGGTACCTAAAGTATATGCCGTTAAAGAAAAATTAGCTCAAATTAATTCTAATGTAGAGGTACAAGCATTTTATCAAGAAATTGATTCTACTAATATTGAGGATATTATAAACAAGGTGCAACCTGACATTGTCATTGACGGCATGGACCATTTTAAAATTCGTTATCTCATTAACGAAGTATGCCATAAACATCATCTTCCTTGGGTGTATGGCGCTGCAGTTGGCAGTAAAGGCACAGTCTATGGCATCGATTTTGAGGGTCCTTGCTTAAAATGTTTATTAAAGCGTATGCCATCTACTGGAGAAAGTTGTGCGATTAATGGCGTCTTACCACCTGTCATTACACAAGTGGCAAGTTATGAAGTATCCGAAGCCATTCGTTATTTATCTGGAAAAGGCTTTTCCAAAAAATTACTTACGATTGATGCGTTCGACATTAACTTCAAAGCCATGAATGTCGATATCTTGAAAGACAGTGACTGTGAGGTTTGCGCACAACAACATTACGAATTATTAGAAACGAAGCAACAACAACACATTGAAAGTCTATGTGGTAAAACGTATCTCTTTAGATACCAACCTGCTGTCTTCGAACACGCGGAACATTTCCCAGGTGATATGGTGAAATCGACTTCATTTGCGAAACTCATTCAAGATAAAGATTATGAAATCACTTTGTTTAAAGATGGGCGCATGAATGTCTATGGTATCGAAGATGATGAAGAAGCAAATCAACTGTATCATCGCTACTTAAAAGCTTTAAAATAATCATCTTTTAGGTTTATACAAGCAATTCATAGTAAATTTTATTATAATGAATTTACTATGAATTTTTTATTATAGTTATAAAGCTTAAAATTAAAGGAGTTCTTAATTATAAATGGAACAGTTAATTACCGACTTTATAAGTAAATGGGGCTACGCAGCCATATTTATTCTTATCTTGTTAGAGAATGTGTTGCCTGTTGTCCCTTCTGAAATTATTTTAACGTTTGCAGGATTAATGTCAGTCAAATCTGGCTTATCTATTCCGCTTCTATTTCTTATTTCAACGATTGCCTCATTAATTGGCTTATTAATCTTGTATTACGTTTGTCGCTTAATCAGAGAAGAAAGCATTTATCGCTTTGTTGATAAGCACGGGAAATGGTTCAAATTAAAAGGTAAAGACGTCAAGCGTGCCAACGATTGGTTTAAACGTTATGGTGCTTGGGCTGTGTTATTATGCCGCTTCATCCCAGTGTTACGTGTATTAATTACCATTCCTGCCGGTATCAATAAAATGAATGTAGTTACATTTACAGTCTTATCATTATTAGGTACAACGATTTGGAACTTTGCGCTTATTTTATTAGGCCGTTTACTAAGTGACAGCTTTGACGCATTAATGGCTGGTTTACACACTTATTCTTACATCATGTATGTCATTATCTTCTTAGCCATCTTGTACTTACTATATGTTATCTTCATTAAGAATAGAAAACGTACACGTTAAGTTTTCCACCCCTTCATCTTGCATGAGGGGTTTTTATTTTAATTTCGACAATTTAAGCATGACCATTGAAAAAGTGACGCTTTTTAAAGATAATTTATGTAAGCGGTTTTATATTTTGTTACCCTTTTAAAAAACAAACGACAATCCCACACAGGAGTGAAAAATAAATGACGCAAACGACTGAAAGTGAATTAAGAAAGAAATACTTAGATTTATTGTCTCAACAATTCGATAGTCCCGAAAAGCTTGCTACAGAAATTATCAACTTAGAATCTATTTTAGAATTACCTAAAGGCACAGAACATTTTGTGAGCGACTTACATGGTGAATATGAATCTTTCCAACACGTGCTACGCAATGGTTCTGGTAATGTACGCGCTAAAATCAATGACATCTTTATAGATAAATTATCTCAAAGAGAAATTGACGACCTAGCTGCCCTTGTTTACTATCCTGAAGAAAAATTAAAACTTGTAAAAAATAACTTCGATTCTAAAGGTAAATTAAACATTTGGTATATCACGACAATTGAACGTTTAATCGAACTTATTACTTACTGTTCTTCAAAATATACACGTTCTAAATTGCGCAAAGCATTACCTGAAGAATTTACATATATCGTAGAAGAACTTCTATATAAAAGTAACGAATTTAATAATAAAAAATCTTATTATGAAACACTCGTTAATCAAATTATTGAGCTTGAACAATCAGACGATTTAATCATTGGATTGTCTTATACTGTACAACGTCTTGTTGTAAACCACCTTCACGTGGTTGGTGACATTTACGATCGTGGTCCACAACCAGATAAAATTATGGACACTTTAATTGATTATCATTCTGTAGATATTCAATGGGGTAACCATGACGTATTATGGATCGGTGCTTATGCAGGCTCTAAAGTATGTCTCGCTAACCTACTACGTATCTGTGCGCGCTATGACAATCTAGATATTATCGAGGATGCTTATGGTATTAATTTACGTCCTTTACTCACATTGGCTGAAGAACATTATGACGGCGATAACCCTGCCTTCAAACCGAAGAAACGTCCCGATAAACCTGCTGGATTATCTAAACTTGAAGAGAATCAAATCACAAAGATTCACCAAGCCATCGCAATGATTCAATTCAAATTAGAAATGCCAATTATTAAACGCCGTCCAAGCTTTGAAATGGACGATCGTTTAGTTCTTGAAAAGGTCAACTATGATACGAACGAAATTACAATTTACGGCAAAACATATCCTTTAAAAGACACATGCTTTAATACAGTTGACCCAAAAGACCCAGGCAAATTATTACCTGAAGAAGAAGAAGTCATCAATAAATTGTTACTGTCTTTCCAACAATCCGAGAAATTAAAACGCCATATGGCATTCTTAATGCAAAAAGGTAAACTTTACCTACCTTATAACGGCAATCTTCTTATTCATGGTTGTATTCCTGTAGATGAAAATGGAGAAATGGAATCGTTTGAGATTGAAGACGAATTACACAAAGGTCGTGACTTACTTGATGTCTTTGAAAAACATGTGCGTTTAGCGTATGACAATAAAGACATTACTGATGACCTTTCAACTGATTTAGTATGGTATTTATGGACAGGTAAGTATAGTTCCCTTTTCGGAAAAAGAGCGATGACAACATTCGAACGTTACTTTATTGAAGATAAAGCTTCTCATAAAGAACCTAAAAATCCATATTATTATTTACGTGAAGATGTGGATATGATTCGTAAGATGTTGAAAGACTTTGGCTTAAATCCAGATGAAGGTCGTATTATTAATGGTCATACGCCAGTTAAAGAGATTGATGGCGAGGACCCTATCAAAGCAAATGGTAAGATGATCGTTATTGATGGTGGTTTCTCTAAAGCGTATCAGAAGACGACAGGTATTGCGGGATATACGTTGCTTTATAATTCATTTGGTATGCAATTAGTGGCACATCAACACTTTGATGCGAGAGATAAAGTACTTTCAGATGGTGCTGATGAATTATCTGTACGTCGCGTGGTGGATGAAGAACTACAACGTAAGAAGATTAAGGACACGAATGAAGGCAAAGAAATGTTAGAACAAATCCGCATTCTAAAATTATTAATGCACGATAGATATTTGAAATAGTATCAACAAACTAGTTCTTAGATAGATATTCACTCACTTAAGTTGCTAAGCTTTCCAGGGGTGCCGTCTCTAAAGCAGTTCTTAAATGGATCATCATTTCACTTAAGTTGAGACGCTTGCCTAGG
>NZ_PPRD01000103.1:47259-56171 GCF_002902575.1 Staphylococcus croceilyticus
ACTGGGTTGTAAAGAAATTCTAGAGATGAACATTCACTCGTTTTTGTTGCGACGCTTTCTTGCGGGAAAGGCTCAAGCCTGTAGTCATGTAAAGTAGTTCTTTGATTTTAATCATTAGAACTACTTACTTAAGTGTGTAAACACTTAAGTTCCTTCCCCAGCTTGCTTTGTTTGTAGACTTTCTATGCGAAAGTCTTTGTGCTGGGGCCCCGCGCTCAACTACGTTTCGTTATCTATCTTGGAACTACTTAATTAATTGTGTGAATGAATAAGTGCATTTTCTAAACAAGTAATGCTATTTGATAGTTATATAAAAAATTAAAAATGATATTTAAATAATTAAGTCATAAAAAAACTGTCGACAAATTTTTGTACTTTGTCGACAGTTTTTATTTAGGTTTTAAATTAATGTACTATTTTTTATAATTAAAGTTTGGAATGTCGTGCCAACGTTGTTTGAAATAATGTGCGATTGATTTTGGTCTTCTATCTCGAGTGAAGATACCTTTTTTATTACCTTGAACACGGAATAGTCCATCTGCAGTTTCAAAGTCTGCAAAGTTCCAAACTTGTTCACCAATAAATGTAGGATATTGGTCTACAATTTCATGATTCGCTTTATAATAATCCACTTGGAATTCTTCAGTGAACATTTGTGTTGATGCTGAATGGAATCCAACAATTGTATCGGCACCATACTCTGTAAACATAATTGGTTTACCAGGTTCGATTTCGCCCCATTTATCCAATTCTTTTGTTAAGGCATTTTTAGCACTTTGTAAGTCTGCCATTTGAGTATACCAACCGTAGTATCTATTTAAGCAAATGACATCTACAAGTTCATGAACTTTATCAACGTCAGGTTGTGCTGTTAATATTAATACGATAGTTACTGGACGATTTTGTGGGTCTAAGTCACGTGTTAATTGCACTAATGGTTCGAAATATTCTTTAGCTCCATCTTCCATAGAAGCTGGTTCATTAGCTACTGACCACATGACTACTGAAGGATGGTTTTTATCTCTAGCGATTAATTCTTTAATCACTTGTTCATGCGCTTCTTTAGTATTCAAACCTTCCCATGTGTTAGGTTTTTCAGAGTTATCATTATTTAATAATGCAGTAAAGCTTAGATGAAGACCTACGCCAGTTGTTTCATCAATGACTACAATACCTTGTTGATCAGCTAAACGCATCATCTCTTCAGAGTAAGGATAATGAGATGTTCTAAATGAATTCGCACCTATCCATCTGAATAATTCGATATCTAATACGTTAGCAGTTTCATTTAGACCACGACCATTGTAATAAGTATCTTCATGTTTACCGAAACCTTTGAAATAGAATGGCTCGTTATTAATTAAGAACTGACCATCTTTTACTTCTACTGTACGAATACCGAAAGGCTCTTCATAGCTATCAATTAATTCGTCATCATCATAGATTTCCACTTTTAGTTGATACATATAAGCGTTAAGTGGTTGCCATAAGTGCGGTTGGTCAACTGTGATTTCCCCTTCAACGTTCGACTCAGAAGCGACAACCTCTCCCTCTTCATCAATCACACTGACTTTAAGTGTATTATTGTCATCAAAATTACCTTTGACAGTGTAATTCACTATACCTTCTTGTGCACTATTAATATCAGTAACAATTACGATATCTTCAATGTACGACTTAGGTGTCGTATAGATTTTCACAGGTCTATGTAAGCCTGCATAATTGAAGAAATCAAAGTTAGGATTATTTTTTCTCGCTACACTTCCATCATCTCTTTTTTCTTCAGAATAATTACCTACAGGAAGTGTAGAGTAATCTAATATATTATTTACCTTCACAGTTAAACGATGTTTGCCAACAGAAGCAAGTTCGTCTGTTAACTCAACTTCGAAAGGTAGAAATCCTCCTGAATGTTTAACTACTTCTTGACCATCAACATATACTGTCGCATGATGTGTTGCAGAAGCAAAACGTAAAACAACTCTATCTTCTTTAAATGACTTAGGAATGATAAACTCACGTTCATACCATACATTTCCAACATGCGCTCTGATTTCATCAACGACACCTTGATCATTATAAGATCCAGGAACTGCCATTACATATTCAGACTCTATCGGCGTCTGAACATCATTAGGGTCATTGTCTCTTTCTAATTTAAAGTTCCAAACACCGCTTAAATCAACGACTGTTCTTGTTTCAGTATTTATTGGATATAACATATTTTACGTCCTCCTGTAGTTTTATTTATACTCCTGAATAAGCGTTAAATCCTCCATCAATTGGTAATACGACACCATTAACAAAGCTAGAAGCTTGTTGGTTAACTAAGAATAATAATGCACCAACTAATTCCTCAGGTTCTCCAAATCGTCCTAATGGCGTTGAATTGATAATTTTTTCTGCACGATCTGAGTAAGAGCCATCATCATTTAATAGTAAGTCTCTATTTTGATCAGTTAATAAGAAACCAGGTGCGATGGCATTTACTCTAATATTTGTACGTGAAAAGTATACACTTAGCCATTGCGTAAAATTACTAATTGCTGCTTTAGCGCCACTATATGCCGGAATTTTTGTTAATGGCGTGAAAGCGTTCATAGATGAAATGTTAATGATACTAGCAAAGTCTTGCTCTACCATATCTTTACTAAATACTTGCGTAGGAATAAACGTACCTTTGAAGTTTAAGTCAAATACAAAGCCAACACTTTCTTCATCTAATCCGTAAAAATCTTGAATAGACTCTTCATTATTATTGTCATAGTATTCATCTTCAGTTGTACCTTTAGGATGATTTCCTCCAGCACCATTAATTAAGATAGATATCTTACCATATTTTTCATTAACACTTTCTTTTACCTTTTCCATATCTTGGCGTGACGTCACATCACCTTGGAAGAACTCGACTTCACCTTTAGATTCAGTATTATTTATGTCATTGATTAAGCTTTTTCCCTTATCGTCATCCAAACCAATAATCGCTACTTTAGCACCACAAGCGACTAAAGCTCTAGATAATTCTGAACCTATGACACCTGAGCCTCCAGTTACGACAATCGTTTTTCCACTTAAATCTACCTCAAAAGGTAATTTCATATTATAACACCCCTTAGTTTGATTTAGTTACCGCTTCATATAATCCAATTAAATATGTTGCACCTAATGCACGGTCATATAAACCGTACCCTGGTTTACCAGTTTCTCCCCAAATCATGCGGCCATGGTCTGGTCGAATAGGTCCATGATAATCAAATTCAGCAAGTGCTTTAATAATTTCATACATATCTAATGAACCTTTAAATGATGGGTGTGCAGATTCTTGGAATGAAGATACACCAGTGTGTTTAATATTACGTGCATGCACGAAATGTACACGGTCTTTTTTACCAAAGTAACGTAACATTTCAACAAAATCATTATTTTGATCTGCCCCTAGTGAACCTGAGCACATTGTAAGACCGTTGTATCTTGAATCATATAAATTGATAAAACGCTCTAAGTTTTCTTTGTTAGTGATAATTCGAGGCAATCCAAAGATACTCCATGGTGGATCATCCGGGTGAATCGCCATCAGAACATCTTCCTCTTCAGCAACAGGTATCACTTTTTGAATGAAGTACTCTAAATTCTGCCATAATGTCTCTTCATCAACATCGTCATATTCATCTAATAAGGCATTTAAACTTTCTTTAGTATAACTTGAATCCCATCCAGGTAGCGCAAGTTCACCGCTACGAGGATTCATTTTATCAACATCATTCTCATCATAAATTAAACATGTTGAACCATCTTCAAGACGATACTCTAATTGAGAACGTGTCCAATCAAACACTGGCATAAAGTTATAACAAACTGTTTGAATACCCTCAGCTGATAAATTTCTCAGTGTTTGACAATAGTTTTCAATATATTCATCACGTGACGGCTTACCAAGTTTAATATCCTCATGTACCGGCACACTCTCAATAACTGATAGTTCTAAACCAGCTTCTTCAATTTCATCTTTTAATGCTTTAATCTTTTCTCTCGGCCAAACTTCTCCTACTGGCACATCATAAATTGCACTTACAATGCCTTCCATGCCAGGTATTTGGCGAATATTTTCTAGTGTGATAGGATCATCAGATCCATACCATCTAAATGACATTTTCATGTGAGTAACCTCCCCCAATTAGATTAATTTAAAGTATTCATAAGCATTGTTATAGCAAATGTTTTCAATTAATTTTTTCAATAGTGCTTCATCGTTAGGAATTTCTCCATTCTCTACATATTCACCAATAAACGTACTTAATATTCTTCTGAAGTAGTCATGTCTTGAATATGAGATAAAGCTTCTTGAATCTGTTAACATTCCAACGAAATTCATTAATAATCCTTGGTCTGCTAATGAAGACATTTGACGAATCATGCCACGTTTAGTGTCATTGAACCACCAACCTGCACCGTGTTGGATTTTACCTCTAATACCAGGTTCTGTTTGGAAATTGGCAATTGCAGAACCAACGATATCGTTATAATTAGGATTTAAATTGTAAAGAATTGTTTTAGGTAAATGACCCTCATATTCCATCATGTCGAGTAATGAATTTAAATGATAAGCGACATTTTCTTGGTCTAAGATAGAATCGAACCCCGTATCAGGACCTACTTTTTCAAACATTTGCGTATTAGCATTTCTTAGAGCACCAAAGTGAATTTGCATTGCCCAGCCATTCTCATGGTATTTTTTGCTTAATTCATTTAAGATGAATGTTTGGAATTGCGCTTTCGATTTATCATCAAGTTCTTTGTTATTCAAAGCATTCTCGAAGATGCTATCAATGTCTTCTTTTGAAAATGATTCATACTGAAGTACTGAAATACCATGGTCAGATAACTTAGCACCTTTTGAGTGGAAGAAATCGATACGATGATGTAGACCTTTAACAAAATCATCTACATTCTTAATCTTAGTATCTTCAACTTGTTCTAGTTTCTCTACAAATTTTAAGAATGCTTGATGACCAATTTTGAATACATCATCAGGTCTAAAAGCAGGTAAAACTGCTGTATCAAAATCTTCTAATTGTGCGATTTGATCATGATATTTTAAATCATCTGTTGGATTGTCAGTAGTACAAATCACTTTTACATTAGAATCAGTGATTAATGAACGTGCACTCACTTGATTGTCTTTTAAGAATTGATTTGCTTCGTCATAAATTTTTTCTGCATTGTCAGCAGTTAATAATACGTCAATATTAAAGTACATTTTCAATTCTAAATGTGACCAATGATATAATGGATTTCCTACACAATTTTCAACTGTTTCAGCCCATTTAATAAATTTCTCTCTATTACTTGCATCACCAGTAATATAATGTTCTTCAATGCCAAGCGCTCTCATTGCTCTCCATTTATAGTGATCCCCACTTAACCAAATATCAGCGATATCTTCAAATTGTGTATCTTCTGCAATTTGCTGTGGACTTAAATGACAGTGAAAGTCATAAATGGGTAAATCTTTAGCATAGTTCTCATATAATTTTTTCCCTGTTTCATTATTCAACATAAAATTTTCATCGATAAATGTCATAACAATTAAGCCTCCTGTTTATAATTCATCTCTTAAGGTTAATTCTTTAACAATTTGTTTGTGTCTCTTATCTGTTAGTGGATAAGTCAATGCGAAAATGATGAGTGCCACTAAACTGATGCTACCTGGTATAACAAAGAATAATATTTTTAATCCTTCTAAGGTGCCTGCTGATTGGGCTACGTTAGGTTGGTAACCAATCATAGTTAATGCCAAACCTGGCACAAACCCTGCCAATGCTTGTGAAACTTTACGTGTAAAGCTATAACTTGAATAAATAATACCTTCTGTACGTTTACCAGTCTTCCATTGGCCATATTCAACCACATCAGCGATAAACGCCCAAGAAACAGTCGTCGGTATAACTAAAAAGAAATTAGATAATGTATTCGCGATTAAAAAGCTGATGTAATGTTCACCAAAAATGAAGTAATTTAGAAACTCGAATGTAACGAAGCCTCCAAGACCTATCACTGCGGTCATTTTCTTACCAAATTTTTTACTTAAAAATGTTGTTAATAATAATCCTGGAATTAACATGATAAAGTTTAATGCGCTCACTAACCCTACTAAGTTAGGCTCATTTAAAACATACTGGAAATAATATAATTGAGATGATTGTTTTAAGAACATCGCCATAATACTTAGTAAAGTGAAGATCGCTAAAGCAGCAAATGCACCATTTTTAACAACATTTATAAATGCATTAGTATCATCATTCTTCTTGGCCTTTTCTTCCTTTTTATTATCAACGACAACATGGCGTTCTTTGACATTTTTATAACAAATAATGTGAAGTAATACCCCAATGCCAGCAAGTAATGCAACAACCACTGGATAACCTAAGGCATGATTATCAAATATATCTACCATAGGCACGACCACAATTCCTGCAATAAATATTGCACCTTGAGAACCTAAATTCCTAAATACTGACAATTGCGTACGGTCATCAGCATTCAAAGTCATAGAAGCTGATAATGAACCATAAGGGATATTAACCACTGAATACGCTAGATTAAATAACATATAAGTCGCAAATGCCCATACAATCTTACCCGTATCTCCCAAATTAGGTGATAAGAACGTAATAATGGTCATTATTGCTAAAGGTAATGTACCGTAAAGAATAAATGGTCTGAATTTACCTTTAGGTCCAATATTTTTTCGAGAATCTACGATGGTTCCTACACCAGTATCAACAAATGCATCGAAAATTTTAGAAATTAAGAATACTAATCCTCCATAAAATGCTGAGATTCCTAAAATGTCTGTGTAAAACTTAAGTAAATAAATTTGACCCATATCAAACATTAAGCCATTACCTAAATCTCCCAAACCATAAGAGAATTTTTCTTTAAATTTTAATTTAGGTTGTTCAAGTTCTTTAAACTTTTGAACTTTTGGCTTGCTACCATTAACTTCAGAAGTCATATTCTCCCCTTCTTTCTAATCCCCTATCGTTTAATGTCTTGTGTATCGGGTTGAATAGAATTGATAACTTCAAAATTAGAAGGTGCATGATCACCCTCAACTGTATGTTTGTATAATGCATTTTTAATCCCAAATTCAACTGTCTCATCTTTATCAAGTCCATTGATGAGACCGTAAATAATACCTACACTAAATGCATCTCCAGTTCCAACTCTATCGATAATTTCCACTTCATATTGCTCTGATTGATACACTGCATCTTTTGTATATAAAAAACCTTGTAAGCGGTTTCTTGTACTACTAAAATTTTTTCTTTGCGTAAACGCGATGTACTTAATGTCATATTTTTCTTGAATTTCTTTTAATATTGGTTCTAATGTTTCAATATTAGCTAACCTATCTAAACCATCTTTTTTATCATTATTTTGATCATCGGGTAGCGACAATGGTTCATATCCAAAGATTAAATCAACGTTAGGTAGTAACTGTGACATCTTAAGTCGCGCGGTTTCGAAGTCCCATAAAGCTGCTCTGAAATTCAAATCACAACTAACGAACATCCCTTTTTCCTTAGCAAGTTCAAGTGTTTGTTTAACTAAGTCAAACATATCTTCATTTATAGCTGGAGTAATTCCAGTAAAATGGAACCATTGATGGTCTGCTAATGCTTGCTCAATGTCATAATCGTCAAATGTTGTATTTGAGAATACGGAGTTTTGACGGTCATAGATGACTTGTGACGATCTTACACTGAACCCTTTTTCCAAGAAATACATTCCTAAGCGTCCATCATTTCTTTCGACAAACTGAGTATGAATATTATATTTTCTCAAATTCATGATAACCGTGTCACCCAATAAATTCTTTGGTAGTGCAGTCAACATCGTGCAATCAATACCCAATGAACTCAGTCCTACTGCGACGTTCATTTCTGCGCCCCCATAGTTGACATCGAATTGCTTGGCACCCGTTATAGTTCCAAACCCTTCAGGAGACAAGCGCATCATGATTTCACCTAATGTAATAAATTTCAAAGTCTCACCCTCTTATTTCATAAAATTTTTGCACAAATTGTTGCGTGTTCTCTTTAACGATGTTGATATCGGAATCCGCCTGTTTGGTCAATGCGCTTCCTATGCCCACTGCAAACGCCCCTTTGTCATACCATTCATTCATGTTGTCTAAAGAAACGCCACCTGATGGCATCATTTCAACGTGTGGTATAGGGCCGTGTACATCTTTAATGTATTTAGCACCTAATAGATTACCTGGGAATAATTTAACGACATCGACCCCTGATTTAAGCGCTTCAGTAATTTCAGTGACAGAACCGCATCCAGGTAAATAAGGTATTGTATAAAGATTGCATATTTCAGCGATTTGAGCATCAAAATGCGGACTGACGATATAAGAAGCACCATGACTAATCGCAATTCTAGCTGTGACAGCATCTAACACAGTACCAGCACCTACTACAACATCATGTTCTTTATATTTTTTTAATATTTCTTGAATTACTAGTTCTGCTTGTGGTGTAGTGAAAGTTACCTCTATATTAAGAATTCCCCCTTCAATAATTTGTTCAATATAAGCGACGGCTTGTTCTTGACTGTTACCTCTTACAACAGCTACTAAATAATTTTCATGTAAACGATTTAAAGTCTCATATTTTTTCAACTTTCTCGCCCTCTCCTCTTTTTTCACTTCCATTATTCTTTTTTTGAAAAATATGGTCAATTTTCGATTTATGATTATTTTAAAATAATATAAAAATACAAAAATAACGCTTACAACACAAAGTCTATAACCATTGCGTTGTAAGCGTTCTCTTAAAAATATTGACAAAATATGTCAAATTAAAATAATTCTTAATTATTCATTGTAAAGTGTATAAAGT
>NZ_PPRD01000104.1 GCF_002902575.1 Staphylococcus croceilyticus
GGTGCTAAAAATAGTGCAGTGGCTATCATTCCAGCGACATTATTAGCTCAAGGCCAAGTAAAGCTTGATGGTCTGCCACAAATTTCTGATGTAGAAACATTAGTGAGTTTATTAGAAGATTTAAACATTAAAACAAATTTGGATGGCAAACATTTAGATGTTGATACTACTGACATACAAAATGCGCCCTTACCAAATAATAAAGTAGAATCTCTTCGTGCGTCTTATTATATGATGGGAGCGATGTTAGGTCGCTTTAAAAAATGTGTCATTGGCTTACCAGGCGGTTGTCCACTAGGGCCTCGACCAATTGATCAACACATCAAAGGATTTAAAGCACTTGGTGCCGAAATCGATGAGTCTAGTGAAACATCTATGAAGCTCGAAGCTAAAGAACTTCATGGTGCTAATATCTTCCTTGATATGGTAAGTGTAGGAGCAACGATTAACATTATGTTAGCTGCCGTGCATGCTAAAGGCCAAACAGTTATTGAAAACGCTGCTAAAGAACCTGAAGTTGTAGATGTTGCTAACTTCCTAAATAGTTTAGGTGCAGATATTAAAGGTGCAGGTACAAGCACGTTGAAAATTAACGGCGTAGACACATTACATGGTTCAGAATATCAAATTATTCCTGACCGTATTGAAGCAGGAACGTATATGTGTATTGCAGCTGCGTGTGGTGAAAAAGTAACGGTTAATAATATTGTACCGAAACATGTAGAAGCGTTAACTGTAAAATTAAAAGAATTAGGCGTAGATATAGATATTGATGACGATGCAGAAAAAGCGATCATTAAAGGTCATAAAGATTATAAAAATGTAGATATTAAAACATTAGTATATCCTGGCTTTGCTACAGATTTACAACAACCAATCACACCATTATTATTTATGGCAGATGGTCCTTCATTTGTTACTGAAACAATTTATCCAGCTCGTTTTAAACATGTAGATGAATTGAAGAATATGGGCGCTAATATCGAAGCAGATATGTCTACGGGTACAGCTACTATTAAACCTTCTTCATTACAAGGTGCTGATGTTTATGCAAGTGACTTACGTGCAGGTGCATGTTTAATTATTGCTGGGTTAATTGCTGAAGGCGTTACAACTATTTATAACGTTAAACATATTTATCGTGGTTATACAGACATTGTTAAACATTTAGAAGAATTAGGCGCAGACATTTGGACTGAACAAGTGTAAAAATATCTGGTATAATAATTATATTAAAGACAAAAAGTAAATGAAGTATAGTCCAAATGTGATTTACTTCATAGCCTGTACCACAACACTGAATAAGTCTACAGGCTCGTTCTTTTTGTATAAGATGTTTTGATTAGAGGTGAAGACAATGGAAATCTGTCCATATCTTGAAGAAACCTTTAAAATTGTTGGTAGAAGTTGGAACGGTTTAATCATTAACTACCTATCTCGATGCACTGATTATACTGCACACTTTTCCGATATGAAAAGGGATTTAAAAACGATTACCCCTCGTGCTTTAAGTATTAAATTAACAGATTTAGGTGAATGGGGATTAGTAGAGAAGAAGGTAGTTTCAACTAGTCCGGTTTCAATTATTTATGAATTGACAGATAAAGGAAGAGCTCTAGCTGAAGCTTTAAAACCAATGGAAGATTGGGCTAGAACTTATATAGAGCTTGAAAACGAAGTTAAAGCTAAATAATTATGAAATAGTTCTGCAATATTGCGTTATGTTTTAGTAATGCAAAGCAGAACTTTTTTCATTTTAAAATGGCTATGTTTAAATTTTTCTAAAAGGGATAAACATTAGACAGATGAAATAACGACGCTTAAGGAGTGAGTAATTGATGAGAAATTATACTCAACAATATATTAACGGCGAATGGATTGATAGTGAAAGCGGAGAAACAATTGATGTCATTAATCCTGCAACTGAAGAAGTTATCGGTAAAGTAGCTAAAGGTAACGAAAAAGACGTAGATAAGGCTGTAGAAGCTGCTAATGACGTATATTTAGAATTTCGCCATAGCTCAGTTAAAGAAAGAAAAGAATTATTAGATAAAATCGTTGAAGAATATAAAAATAGAAAACAAGATATTATTGAAGCTATTACAGATGAATTAGGTGCACCACTTACTATTTCTGAAAATGTACATTACGAAATGGGCTTACAACATTTCCAAGAAGCTAGTAAAGCATTAGATTCATTTGAATTTGAAGAGCGCCGTGGCGATTCATTAGTAACTAAAGAAGCAATCGGTGTCACTGGTTTAGTAACACCTTGGAACTTCCCAACTAACCAAACTTCATTAAAACTTGCAGCAGCATTTGCAGCTGGTAGTCCAGTAGTACTTAAACCATCTGAGGAAACACCATTTGCTGCAATTATCTTAGCTGAAATCTTTGATAAAGTTGGCGTACCTAAAGGTGTATTCAACTTAGTTAACGGCGACGGTGAAGGTGTAGGTAATCCATTAAGTGAACATCCTAAAGTAAGAATGATGTCATTTACTGGTTCAGGACGTACTGGTTCTAAAATCATGGAAAAAGCTTCAAAAGACTTCAAAAAAGTATCTCTTGAATTAGGTGGTAAATCACCTTATATCGTATTAGACGATGTAGATATTAATGAAGCAGCGAAAGCTACTACAGGTAAAGTAGTTAACAACACTGGTCAAGTTTGTACTGCAGGTACACGTATCTTAGTACCTGAAAGTATTAAAGAAGAATTCTTAACAGCATTAAAAGAAGAATTCAGTAAAGTTAAAGTGGGCGATCCTCGCGAAGAAGGTACACAAGTTGGCCCAATTATTAGTAAAAAACAATTTGATACAGTGCAATCATATATCGATAAAGGTATCGAAGAGGGTGCTGAATTATTCTACGGTGGCCCAGGTAAACCAGAAGGATTAGACACTGGTTACTTTGCAAGACCAACAATCTTTATTAATGTAGATAATGACATGACAATTGCTCGTGAAGAAATCTTTGGTCCAGTAGCTTCAGTTATCACTTATAATGATGTAGATGAAGCAATTAAAATTGCAAATGATACAGAATACGGCTTAGCTGGTTATGTCATTGGTAAAGATAAAGATACGCTTCAAAAAGTAGCGCGCTCAATTGAAGCTGGACGTATTCAAATTAATGAAGCGGCAAATACACCAGACTTACCATTCGGTGGTTATAAACAATCTGGTATCGGTCGTGAATGGGGCGATTACGGAATTGAAGAATTCTTAGAAGTTAAATCAATCGCTGGTTATTTCATTTAATTTGAAAAATTAATTTAATTATGATTTATAACAGTGCATGGGACATTTATAGTTCCATGTGCTGTTTTAATT
>NZ_PPRD01000105.1 GCF_002902575.1 Staphylococcus croceilyticus
GGTTTTCATTGGGAAAGCCACAGTTTTCACAGCGTTTAGGTGTATAAGTTAATGTGCCGAAATAACATTTAGCTGTTACATGCCCATTAGAAAAACGTTCTACACGGTCTTCCCAAATAATATTTTCATCTTTAATTTCTAGTGTTTCTACGATACAATTACTCATGAGCGCGATATTTCTCCTTATATTTGGTTTGGTCACTTAATATTATAGAGATATTTGCGCTCTTTTTATACAAAAAATGCGGTTAACGAAACAATCAATTTGTTTCATCAACCGCATTTCTCATAGAACCCCTCTTTTTTAGCGTTAAAAAAAGGATTGTCGACGATGACAATCCTTTAATTTATATATTTAAAATTAGTGAATGTAGCTGTATGCAGCAGCTTGGCTCGCTGATAATGTACGTGAAGTTACAACACCAGGACCGTAACCATAGTTCATTTCAGATACAGTTACTGAACCGTCGTTACCAACACTTTCAACGTAAGCAACATGACCGTAAGCGCCTGCAGTAGATTGCATAATTGCACCTGCAGAAGGTGAGTTGTTTACAGTGTAACCAGCTGCAGAAGCGGCACTTGCCCAGTTATTAGCATTGCCCCAAGTTGAACCAATTTTACCGCCAACTCTGTTATATACATAATAAGTACATTGACCTGCAGTGTATAAGTTACTGCCAGAGCTTGCAGAGTTAGAAATTGAAACTCCGTTATATGATGGTGCAGCTGTAGTAGTTACTTTAACATTACTATTTGAAGTTGAATAACTAGTAGTTGTATTTCCAGTAGTTTGAGTACCTGCATTGTAAGATTGAGTGCTAGTACTGTTATAGTTATTGTCAACATAGTGATTGTAGCTATTGTAGTTGTAGTTACTGCTATTATTGTTGTTATTGTAGCTGTAATTATAATTGTAGTTATAGTTGTAATTATAGTAATTAGAATTATTATTGTTATTGTTATTGTTATTATTTGAAGTATAAGTTTGGTTAGAATGATTTAAACGATCTGGGCTCCAGTTACCTTTCCAAGTGTAATGATAATTACCTTTTTGGTCGATAGTGTAAGAGTAGCTGTATGAAGTTGGATCATTTGGGTTGTAACCTTGTTCAGCTGCTTGAGCTTCGTGACCATGTCCAGCGATAGCGATAGTAGCAACTCCTGCAGTAGCGATTGTAGCTGTAGCGATTTTTTTCATTTTTAAATATCCTCCTGAGAATTAAATTAATTTTATTTATTTATTTAATAGTCATTGGTTGACTTTAAGTCCAGTGGTTAATCTGTTTCTTTTCGACAAGAAATACTTTAGCAGAAAAAAGTAGGTTTGTGGGCGTTGTTACCGTTTTGTAATTTTTTGCTAATATATATTTGCTGCATGAGTATTTATTGAAATTTTTTGTAATATTTTAAAATACTGTCATAACAGTTTTTAAAAGTCTTTATTAGAAGAAAACTCATTTCGTTGTAATCTTACTGTAAAAAAATAGCAAAATTTATTTTTTTATAAAAAGGATAAATTTTATAATTTTTGAACTGTATTTTAACATTTTATTAATGAATATGTGCTTATTAAATGACTGATTTTAAGAAGAAATATGAAAAAATGGATAGTATTTGTATGAAAAATGATACTTTAAGGACGCTATATATAAAATAAACTAAAAATAAGATAATAAAGTGATATAATTAGTCAAAAGTTTGCTACTGGTAGTACCGAAATAAAACATACAATTATATATGAAGATAGACATTCGATGAAGAACGATTAAATGATATTTCGTATTATGTAATTGTTAATAGGAAAGTGGGTTATTAAGGGGAAGATAACTTGTTTTCTATTTATGTCGTGTCTTTATATATTATAAAGTGAGAGGACATATGTATGATTAATAACTTTTCGGTAAAGCTTTTAAAAAATATAAAGATAAGTAGGCAAAAGGAATCGAATATAAAATTAATCTATTGGTTAAAAGGATCAGGACAGATTACTTTAAATTTAGATAAGTTTCAAATGAAGACACGTGATTTAATGTTTATTATGCTGAATGATCTTTATTCTATTGAAAGTAAGGAAGATTCAATCGTTGTAGTAATGGAAATTGCTTTTAAAGATTATTTAAGATTTGCAGATGATTATATTAAATTACATGGTTATAAGTTTTCTTCAATAGAAAGAAAACAAATAGAACCTTTCATTATTAATTTACTTGAATTTGAATGTCGGAAGCCCAGAATTCTTCATATAAAAGACAAACTAGTGAAGCATTTATGTGTGGAGCTAGGATACATTCAACGTAAACATCGTCAAAATTCTAAGTTAGAGAATGCATTAGTTGATGAAGTTCATGAATATATCATCGAACACCATAATCAAAAGATTAATAGACAGGACCTTGCTAATTCTCTAAATATGTCAAATAAAGAATTAAGCCAGGTCATTAAATATCATACGCCCTACAATAATATTACTCAGTATATTAATGATGTTAGGTTAAAGTTATGTTTAATAGATATTTTAAAGAGTAAAACGCTTATCCAAGATATCGCTTTTGAACATGGTTTTAATCATTTTCCACGTTTTATTGCGCTTTTTAATGAAAAATATGGTGCAACACCTGGACAAGTAAGGAAAAATAAACAGCCTTTAAATTTAAACAATTTAGAAACAAAAGAAATACCTTTTGATGAGCAAGCTCAACTACTCATTGCTGAGGCAAAAAGTCATTATCATTAATTAAGATAGTAATTACTTCTATATAATTATAAGTGGTAAATGTGTACTGAATAATTATTACGAGAACATTAATGCTTATCTAATTTTTAAAACATTAACATGATATATGAAGATATTGATATCTCAATTGTGGATAGAAATATAGACGTCTATCTTCTATCCTAATTTTTTATAATTGGGTTTTTATGTAAGAACATGAGGTGACATATATCATGGATAAAAGAAAATTAGAGCAGTTGTTATTTTATTTAATCTATATTAAAGCAATTAGCGAAGTTTTAAAGTATTCAAGAAATTTAACTTTAGAACAACTAAAGTTATTAAATGAAATTATTACTTATAATGAAACTCACGAACGAGGAGTATATATAGAAGATTTGATTAAAACAATGCATATGTCTAAACGAAATATTAGATACAATTTAGAACATTTATATCATTTGAAGTGGATTATTAAAATTCGAGATGACGCTGATCAGCGACGTTTATTAATTTTGCCAACTGACTTATATCATAAAAAGTTAGATATTTTATTTATAGAAGTTGAAGAAGTGATTAACTTAAAATATTTCAGTGCAAACGTGAAATATCTTAATTCTTTGAAACTATCCTATATCATTATTATTTATGGGGCTTTAAATCAAGTGAAGCAAATTGCACAGCAATTTAATTTAACTTTGGATGAGTTATTTGTTTTAGGAAAATTACTATACTATCACGATACTATTTCTTTAAAATCAGTATGTGATTTTTCTCATCGCTGTTTAATAGGTATTCCAAATATCATTAACCATTTATCTCAAAAAGGTTACATCATTAAATATAGAAATAATAATGATGAACGTTTAGTTAACATTAAAATAGTAGAATCACGAGTAAATAAAGCAGAAAACTTATTTATTCAATGTTACAATAAACTTCAAATGGAAATGAAATTTAATGATTTAACATGAAAAGAGAAGGAGTTTATTTTTATGATATTGGATAATGTAAATCCGGAAGATTTGTTCCCAACTGAAAAAAAGGGACCTTCAGTATTAGGTATGATTGAATACAAAGTCCAAGAACAAACTGAGTTTGAAGGAGCCTATATAGCAACATCTGAACGATTAATTATGAATGTAGATATGAATGGGCGATTTTATTATAGAAATATTTCATATAATGAAGTTGAAAATATTGAATATGACGGTGAAAATATTATTTTCACATTTAATGTTGGTAAAGTACCTATGACTCAAATACAAACTGAAGATATTCAATCTTTTGTAGATTATGTTAAGGAAAAAATAAAATAACCAAAATAAAATGAAGTGATAATAGCTAGGATAGTTTTTCAAAATTTTTTATGAAAAACTATCCTAGTATTTTTATAATTCGAATTATATGTCTTAATTGATTAAGTGTAATTTAATTGAGCGAATTAGAATTTAATATATAATATCATTTTAAGTTCATAAAAATATTGAAATATTATACTTAAATGTTATAAAATAAATTTTATAGCATAAGAAATGTTTAGTTTAGTAGTAATAGTATACATGAACCTTGTAGCAACGAGATGTACATCAGAGGAGTGGTTTAGAATATGGGACAAATTAAAGACATCAACGATTTAGTTAACGCAACATTTCAAGTGAAAAAATTTTTTAAGGATACTAAAAAGAAATATAATTTAAATTATGAAGAAATTTATATTTTGAATTATATTGCGAAAAGTAAGACCAATGAAATAACTTCTAAAGAAATTGCGACTTATTCAGAGTTTAAACCTTATTACTTAACTAAAGCATTACAAAAATTAAAAGATTTACAGTTATTATCGAAAAAACGTAGCATACAAGATGAAAGAACAGTTATTGTTTATGTAACAGATGAACAACGCGACAAGATTAATAAGTTAATTGCTGAACTAGAGAAATACATTAAATAAAATGTCGGCATTAATATAGTTATGTGTTTAGACTAAGATATGGGGGACATATCTTAGTCTTTTTTTATAACTATACAGTTGTCTTTAATTTGTTAAAGTCGAGTGTTAAACTAAGATTAAACGATACTTTATATAATGAATAGGTGAGGTAAGATGATAAATTCATTTTTAATAAATTCTGAAATTCAAAAAAAGTGGATTAAAAAGTTTGAAACAATTGAAGATACCTTTAAAGAAAGAGCGGCATATAATGATATCCATTCAAGTTTCCCTTTTAAAAATATTGAATGGTTAGTAAATGAAGGATATAGTTTGCTTACTTTACCAGTTGAATATGGCGGAGAAGGCGCTACAATCGAAGATATGGTTGTACTTCAAAGTTATTTAGGTTCTCTTGATGGCGCTACCGCTCTCTCAATAGGATGGCATTTAAGTGTAGTAGGCCAGTTATATGAACAACATATGTGGGATGAAGCGATGTTAAAACAGTTTGCTGGTGACATCAGAAATGGCGCTTTAGTAAATAGAGCGGTAAGTGAAGCAGATACTGGTAGCCCAACACGTGGCGGGCGTCCCGCAACACATGCCACTAAAACTGAGAACGGCTATAAATTAAATGGCGTTAAGACGTTTACTTCGATGAGTAAAGCACTTACGCATTATATAGTGGCTGCTTATGTAGATGACATAGAAGAAGTTGGTTTCTTCCTAGTGCCTCGTGAAATGGAAGGCGTAGAAATCGCTGATAATTGGAATGTGGTAGGCATGCGAGCAACTGAAAGCCATGATTTAGTACTTAATGATGTTTATATTCCTGTCGAGAATTTTGTTGAAGGACAACGAAAGCCACAACCTAACGGGTGGATTTTACACATTCCAAGTACGTATTTAGGTATAGCACAAGCGGCTAGAGATTACGCAATTGACTTTGCTAAACATCATTCACCAAATAGTATTAAAGGTACGATTGCAGAACTTCCAACCGTACAACAAAATGTCGGTAAAATGGAGTCTTTATTACTTTCAGCAAGACACTTTTTATGGAGTGCTGCTAAAGGCTATCAAACTATTGATCAAAATCCTAACGTTTGGAATGAAACGTCAGCAAGTAAAATTTTAGTAATGAATCAAGGATTAGAAGTGATTGATTTAGCGATGAGAATTGTAGGCGCTAAAAGTTTAGAAATGGATAGACCTTTACAACGTTATTATCGTGATATGCGTGCTGGTCTGCATAACCCACCTATGGAAGATGCAGCCTATACGAATATAGCGAAATCAGTACTCGATTTATTTTAAATATTAAAAATAATAACTAAAATGATTAGCTTAAATCAACAAATATTGATTTGGCTAATTATTTTTTATTTAAATATTGAAAAATTTTATTGTAAATTTGTAAACTCTCTTGTATAATTTTAATGAAATTGATAATCGTTTTCACTAGGAGGA
>NZ_PPRD01000106.1 GCF_002902575.1 Staphylococcus croceilyticus
ATGTTGAGTTGTCAATTTAAGTGCAACAACTCAGAATTTAAAATTTCATAAGACGTCTTCCAATTAAGACACTTTCTAGGACGATGGTTAATAGAGTTTAAAGCATAATCCAACTCTTCTTGAGTTACCTTTGCTAAGTCTGTTTTCTTAGGGAAAAATTCTCTAAGTAATCCATTAGAATTTTCATTAGTTCCACGCTGCCAAGCAGAATATGGTTCAGCAAAATAAATATCGACCTCAAATTGAGATTCAATATTTTTGTAACATGAAAACTCTTTACCACGATCTACAGTAATCGTTTTTACAGCGTTGTTAGGCAAAGATGAAATAAGTTGTTTTATAGCTACTTCCATTGATTTAGAAGAGCGATCAGGCATTAGAAAACAAATGTAATAGCGAGATTTTCTTTCTGCGAAAGTAGCCAGACAGCCTTTACTTTTTCCTCGGCTTGAAACAACTGTATCTGCCTCCCAATGGCCAAAAGAATTGCGTTTTTTAATATCTTTAGGACGTTGAGATATTGATTTACCAATGTTGAAACGACCCCGGGTTTCTTTAGGTCGTTGTCTCTTGCCTTTTTGTCTTAAATAAGGAAACAAATCTAAAGTAAATGAATTGGCATTAATCCATCTATAAATTGTTTTAAAACAAACCTTTTTTTGAAGTAATCTTCCAACAATTTGTTCAGGTGACCAATGTAATTTTAGATGATGGATAATTGTGTTAATCAGTTCATTTGTTAATTTGGAAGGACGACCACAATTCTTTTTTCGAGTTTCATAATTAGTTTGAGCTGTTTCAGCAACATAATTATGAATGGATTTATTTCTTTTAATTTCGCGAGAAATGGTAGAAACCGAACGGTTTAACCGTTTGGCAATAGCTCTTAAAGAATAATTTTCTTTCCTAAGAATCTCTATACTTGCACGCTCAGTTATTGTAAGATGAATGTAGCTCATATTGGCACTCCTTGTATGTGTTTTTGTGGTTATTAACATCTTACAATAAAGTGCCAATCATGGGCCTTTTTTATGGAATTTTATTAGTGTTGCACTTAATATTACAATTCGTCA
>NZ_PPRD01000107.1 GCF_002902575.1 Staphylococcus croceilyticus
AGAGTCTTTCAGACTCAGCAAGTGTAAGCACATCAGATAGTGAGTCAACATCAACGAGCGAAAGTGATTCCGATTCAGCAAGTGCAAGTACGTCAGACAGTGATTCAGCATCAACAAGTGAAAGTGATTCCGATTCAGCAAGTGCAAGCACATCAGGATCAGAAAGTGAGAGTCTTTCAGACTCAGCAAGTGCAAGCACATCAGATAGTGACTCAGCATCAACGAGTGAAAGT
>NZ_PPRD01000011.1 GCF_002902575.1 Staphylococcus croceilyticus
TATAGAGATATTTGCGCTCTTTTTATACAAAAAATGCGGTTAATGAAACAATCAATTTGTTTCATCAACCGCATTTCTCATAGAACCAATATGTTAAGGGGGGATAAATATGTATGTAAAGGACAGCTATTTAAGTAAACAATTATGTTTTTTATTATATGTAACTTCAAAAGAAGTTATTAAAAAGTATACTTACTATTTAAAAAAACATGATTTAACATATACAAGTTTTATGGTTGTTATGGCTATCGAAGATGACGAAAAAATAAATATAAAATCTCTTGGCCAACGCGTCTTTTTAGATTCTGGAACTCTTACACCTCTCTTAAAAAAATTAGAGAAGAAGGGCTATGTTATACGTATGCGTGAAAAAGAAGATGAACGCAATTTACAAATTTCTTTAACTGAAAATGGTAAAAAGATTAAGCCCGTATTAGAATCTATTTCAGAACAAGTATTTGAAGACTTCAACTTTACTAAGGAAGAAGAAGATGAACTTGTTCATAGATTACGACACGTCATTACTAACAATTTCGCTAATGCACTAGAATAAATAATAATACATGACAAAAGCATACATCTTATACTTTCGTTTTCATTTTTGACTTATATAAAAGACTTTATACATAATTTGCAAACTTTTGTCATGTTCTTTTCCATTCCACATTTTTACATACTACTTTCAATTGCTTTTACTTTACGTAAAGATACACTCTCTATATAATGAAATTGAAAATTTCCACTAAATAATTGTGATTTCAACTCTTATATAAAGGAGAGAATATATAATGAATAATAGAGAATTCTTTGAGCAATCTATTTTTAAAAATAATCCTAAAGATGTATTTCGCGATTTAGGTGAGCAAGTATTTAATCAATTCTCATCAAAGACTTTCCCAACAAATATTTATAATCAATCTAATCAATATATTTTAGAAGCTGAATTACCAGGTGTTAATAAATCAGAAATTGAGTTAACTTATGAACATTCAACACTAACTATTAAAGCGCAAAAACACGTTTCTGATCAATCTGGTAAAGTTCAGCTTAGCGAACGCGCTAATGGTGAACTTGTAAGGCATTTTGAATTTGATGATATCGACAAAACTCAAATCAAAGCAAGTTACACTGACGGGATTTTAGTGGTTATTCTACCTAAAGAAACTTCAGACGAAGATAATACTACTAAAATTACAATTGATTAGCAAACTAAAAAAACGTAGGATTCATTTTCATTAATGTTTCCTACGTTTATTTTTATTATTTTGTTGTCATCAGGGGTCTATTATATTCTTTTTTGTATAAATGACCCATTGTAATAAAGGCTATAATGCCAAAAATTGCTAATAGAATGAAAGCTAAATGACTTGAACCTGTTAAGTTTGATACATATGTGATAACTAATGGTGGGAAGAAGCCACCTAAACCACCCATCATTGAAACGATACCGTTAGCAGCACCAGATTCTTTCGCAAAATAAGAAGGAACTAATTTAAACACTAATCCATTTCCTAAACCAGCACATACGCTAATAGTTAAACAACCAATTGTAAATAATGCGATGTGATTTGAAATACCTAATATAATCGCACCTACAATCATAACTACAAAGTCAATCATTAATACTTTCACCGCGTTAAATTTATCCCCTAACACGCCTCCAAGTGGTCTTAAGAATGTTGCTAAAGCAATAAACACGCCCGATCTAATCCCTGCATCTACTTTATCGATTCCGAAATTATGTACTAAGTAGTTAGGTAAGAATAAACCAAATGCTACAAATGCCCCGAAAGTGATAAAGTACCATAAACTTAAATAATATAATTTATAATTTGATGATAGCTTTTTAATCTGCGACATTAATGGAACTTTCACTTTAGGTTCTTTATTGTCACCTAAGATAAACATTAAAACCGCAAATAGCGCAATGATAATTAAGTAACTTCTAACTGTTGTTTGCCAACCAATAATCCCTGCAATCGGTGGTGCTAAGAAAGAAGATACTGCAGTTCCTAAATTCCCTACTCCATAAATACCATTAGCTAAACCTACTTTGTCTTTTGAAAAGTATTTAGGAACTGATGTTACACCAACAGAGAATACTGCTCCTCCAACACCTAAGAAGAATCCTGCTAACATTAGCATGCCAGGTGTTTGGGCTTGTCCTAATAAAAAGATAGGAAATAGCAATACTATAAAGCTACAAAAGAAGACCCATTTTGCTCCAACGATATTAGTTAAATATCCAAATGGTACACGTAAAATAGAACCTAAAATGACTGGAATAGCTAAAATGATTGATAGCTGTTCTGGAGAGACTTTAACATCTTGAGAAATATACGGCATTAGTGGAGAAATAATACTCCAAGCCATGAATCCCACTACAAGACTCAAAGTTTGTAATGTAAGTTGAAAACCACCCTTATTTTTATTCATTTTTTCACCTTCACTATTTCTTTTTTCTTTATCAGTAATTGTTATATAAAAGAGGTCAAAAATTATATTTCAATCACATTACTGATTACATTTGTATTGTAGTTAATTTGTGAAAAAATGAACATAAGGACTTTCCCTTATCATAGTAAGGAATCCCCCTATATTTCTCTTATATATTTTTACATAAAAATATCGCCATGAAGACACTTCAAATTCTCGTTTTCTTCATGGCAATTCAATAGATTCTATATAACCTTTTCAAATTAAAACTCTAATAATTTTTTCTTCAATGCATATTCTACTAATTCTGGTTTAGACTTTAATCCCAATTTAGTCATAATATGCGTTTTATGTGCTTCAACCGTTTTAACTGAAACGAACAATTTCTCTGCGATATCTTTATTACCATAACCTTTCGCGATTAATGGCAATATTTCCAGTTCTCGTTTAGAAAGTATTTTAAAAGGATCATTCGTCGATGCCTCGTCTATATTTGAATGATTAACAAATTCATTGACTAACGACGTCGTTAATTTCATGTCTACATATGTTTCACCTTTATATACCGTACGTACTGCTAATAGTAACTGTTCATCTGGTGAATTTTTTAAGATATATCCTTTTGCCCCATTGCGAAGTACATGAAATAAATATTCTTCATCGTCATACATTGTTAATATTAATATTTTTGTTTCAGGAAAACTTTCTGCAATTTTGCTTGTCGCAATCAACCCAGATTCGCCTGGTGGCATGCTCAAGTCCATAATAAGAACATCAGGTTTATATTCCATTACTTTTTGATAAGCCTCTACCCCATCAGCAGCCGTCGCAACAACTTCCATGTCTTCCTGGAAATTTAATATCATTGAAAACCCAGTTCTAACAACCGCATGATCATCTGCAATTATAATTCTCAATTCAAATTCCCCTAACGTACCCTAAAGTGGTATTTCTAATGTAATAATTGTCCCTTTTCCAATGTGTGTTTCAATATCCACTTTGCCTTTGACAAGTTCAGCTCTTTCATTCATCCCATATAATCCTAACCCTGTCCCTTGTGGTTGTGAATTAGGATTAAATCCTGCTCCTCTGTCTATAATCTCCGCTATTAAATTATGTTCAGTTTGTTGCACTGAAACATCCACTGAATTAACACCAGCATATTTTAAAGCATTGAAAATAGCTTCTTGTACAACACGATAGACAACAGTTTCTATTTCACTATTGAATCGATGATTTTTAATATTGGATTGATAGATAATTTCTAATCCATAATTTTCTTCAAACTGTTTAAAATAAGATTTAAATGCCGCTTCCAATCCCAAATCATCTAGAGAGGATGGTCTTAATTCTACAGATAAATTACGGATATCATTGATTAAATGAGACATCAAGCTTTCTATGTGCTCTGATTTTTCAATGAGTTGTGACATCTCTTGTTGATATTTCAATAATCGTAATTCAACATCAATATTAAGCATTTCTTGAACCACACTATCATGCAATTCCCTAGAAATTCGCTTTCTTTCATTCTCTTGTGCAGAGATTGTTTTACGTAACATCTGACGTTGATACATCTTTTCTTGACGCTCAATTTGAGGTGAAATATCTTGTAGTGTAAATGCGTAAATTTGTTCATCTTCATCAATACATTGATAAGAAGCAGTAAAAGGTTGTACTTTATTATTCACTGTCTTCATAAACACTTGAAAGTTTTTATCATTAGGTGTTGATGTATCTAAATAACAATTGATACAACTTTTTAGTGCAAATTCATTGGAATACCCTTCACAACGTCTACAGATTGCATCCGTCATGACGCTGTAATTGTTATCAAGTGAGATAATTTCTTGAGCTGCTTCATTCATCGCAATCACTTTGCCATCATTATTAATAAAGACAATTTTTTCATTTGTTTTTTCATAATACTTTTTAAGCAAATGTTCTATAGTGTTATCTTGAATATTTAGCACATTGATCACCTACATTTCTTCAGTAAATGCCCATAACTTACCACTAATATTTAAATTACGATCACTAGGAAGTGGCTTTTCGTCACGTTGCCCTAATAATAACACACCATATACTTGTTGATTGTGACATAGAGGTATCGCAATCACTGCTGTCAATTCTTCACTAATTAAAATAGGATATTTAATTTTTTCTTCAGGTGTTAAAGTTTCTGAAACTTGCGACATGACCATTCGTTTCCCTGTTTTCATCACCATGCCAGCTAATCCACGGCCTTTTCTCAAAATAATTAATTTATAACGATCATTTAAACTTCCAGATACATAACGCCATTTAATAGGAGAAGAAGTAGAAGAATATTCATATAATGCTACGCCGGCAAAATCATACCCTTCCTCTATTCGTAAACGATTTAATTCGTCTTGAAAAGCCTCTTCCTTTATCACGGGTTCAATGGGCATTTGAGTATCTCCTTTCATCATCATGAGCGTGTTTTATGTCTGCGGTAAACGATATATCTTCTATTCGTATAAGATAAAGGTATACTCCACACATGTACTAGTCGAGTAAATGGCCAGCAAGCTAAAATGGTAAATCCAAGTAAAATATGAATCTTGAATGATAGCGGTACGTCAGTCATTAAACTCGCATTAGGTGAAAATGTGAAGAGATGTCTGAACCAAATAGAAATCGTTTGACGATAATCAAAATCACTTACCATTGCGTTCGTTACTAAAGTTGAATAACAGCCCATGAAAATAATTAATATTAATAAAAAGTTAACAAAAATATCTGAAGCTGAACTTAATCTTCTAACATTTTTGATAGTTAAACGTCTTGCTGTTAAAAGAAACATACCAATAAATGTCATTATACCAAAGATACTACCGATATAGACAGCACCAAAGTGGTACATTTCTTCACTTACACCTAAGCCATCTATCCATTTAGCTGGAATAGCTAAACCAACTACATGACCGAAGAATACTGGGATGATACCCAAATGGAATAATAAACTTCCCCATTTTAGCTGTTTCTTCTCGATTAATTCACTTGATTTAGCTGTCCATGAAAATTGATCATACTTGTA
Organism: Staphylococcus croceilyticus; assembly: GCF_002902575.1. Taxonomy (GTDB): domain Bacteria; phylum Bacillota; class Bacilli; order Staphylococcales; family Staphylococcaceae; genus Staphylococcus; species Staphylococcus croceilyticus. The sequence continues at coordinate 5,498 of NZ_PPRD01000011.1, forward strand.
ACGTGCAATATGACCTACTACAAAAATCGCCACACATAAATATGGAAAGATAATCCATAAAAATTGATTAAGCATGAGACGTCACCTCATTTGGAATATTTAAACATGCTTTAAGTGTATTGCGCAGCGCACGAATCACATACGCATATGGGTTATTATCTTGTGCCAGTTGGTTCGCCATTTCATACGTACCATCTTCAATAATCATAATGACGAGTTCAATGTTTCCTTCAGCACGTGGATCATCTTGCCATTGTGCTACATGTAAAAATTGCAACATTAAAGGTAGATAATCTGATAACTCATTACTTGCCATCTCTAAGCCAAACATTTCATATAAAACTTTCAATTTAGCTAACATTTGACCACGTTCTTTTTGCGTATCAAATTTATTGTAAGTCATATAGAGTGGCGTTTTTTTATTGAAATCAAATGTATCTGTATAAATTGCTTTAATTTCTGATAATGAGAATTGATGCATCATCTCACGGTATTTTACTAAATCTTCATAGCCAGGATGAGATTCATCAATTGTTTCATTAAACGTTTTTGGATGGAAGGTAAGCTTTTCAGGAAAATTAAGCTGCTGCGCGATATAACCAAAACTCTCTTGATAGTAATGAAATTGTTGTAAATTAATCACGGAAAATACCTCCATAGAAATTATCATTATAAATTTCTTGTCCTGTTTTTCCTGAACCTACTGCTACGCCACAACCTTCACAATTATCTCCGAAGTATTCTCCTCCATATCCTTGGCTACCTTGTGCGTGATACGTATCTAAATACGTTTCTTTATGAGATGTTGGAATAACGAAACGATCTTCATATTTTGCTAAACCTAATAAACGGTACATTTCTTGAATTTGGATTTCTGATAAACCAAGTCGTTCAAGTTTATAACTATCGAAATCTTTACCAGTAATTTGAGAGCGCATGTAACTTCTCATCATAGCCATTTTTTGAAGTGCTTCTTTAACAGGTTGTACATCGCCTGCTGTAAATAAATTAGCTAAGTATTCGATTGGTAAACGCATTTCTTCAATCGCTGGGAAAATCATATCTGGATTTTGGCCAGCATTTTTCCCTTCAAAATAACTCATGATAGGACTAAGTGGTGGGCAATACCAAACCATAGGCATTGTTCTATACTCTGGATGTAATGGGAACGCAATTTTATATTCAATTGCTAATTTATACACTGGTGAATTTTGTGCTGCTTCAATCCATTCATAGCTAATACCATCTTTTTCAGCTTGTTCAATCACTTCTTCATCAAATGGATTTAAGAAAATGTCTAATTGTTTTTCATATAAGTCTTGTTCATTTTCAGCAGATGCAGCTTCCTGTACTCTATCAGCATCATATAAAAGTACGCCTAAATATCTCATTCTACCTACACATGTTTCTGAACATACTGTAGGTAAACCTGCTTCAATTCTTGGGAAACAGAATGTACATTTTTCTGCTTTATTTGTCTTCCAGTTGAAGTAAACTTTTTTATAAGGACAACCTGTCATACAATAACGCCAACCACGACATGCATCTTGGTCCACTAACACAATACCGTCTTCGTCACGTTTATACATTGCACCTGAGGGACAAGAAGCAACGCAGCTAGGGTTTAAACAATGTTCACATAAACGAGGTAAATACATCATAAATGTTTCATCAAATTGGAATTTAATATCTTCTTCGATTTTTTGAATATTAGGATCTTCTGGACCTGTAATATGCGCACCTGCTAAATCATCTTCCCAGTTAGGACCCCATTCAAGATCCAATTTATCTCCTGAGATGATTGAATGAGCTTTAGCTACTGGTGAATGTTTGCCTTCTTTCGCAGTTGTTAAATGTTCATAATTATATGTCCATGGTTCATAATAATCTTTAATGAGAGGCATATCAGGATTGTAAAAGATTTTACCTAAAGCTATTTTTGATAATCGACTACCTGATTTAAGTTCTAATTTTCCTTTTTTATTTAAGACCCATCCACCTTTATAGTGTTCTTGGTCTTCCCATCGTTTCGGATATCCTACACCTGGTTTAGTCTCTACGTTGTTAAACCACATGTATTCTGCACCTGGACGGTTAGTCCAAGTATTTTTACATGTAACGCTGCAAGTGTGGCAACCTATGCATTTATCTAAATTTAACACCATTGCAATTTGCGCTTTAATCTTCAAGCCAATTTACCTCCTTCATTTTTCTAACAGCTACGTAAACATCTCGTTGGTTTCCAATTGGGCCATAATAGTTAAAGTGATAACTAATTTGTGCATAACCACCTACAAGTTGCGTAGGTTTTAAGTGAATTCTTGTTGGTGCATTGTGTGAACCACCACGTGTATCAGAAATTTCTGAGCCTGGTGTTTCAATATGTTTATCTTGCGCATGATACATAAACATTGTGCCTTTAGGCATACGGTGTGATGTGACAGCTCTCGCAGTGACGACACCGTTACGGTTATAAACTTCTAACCAATCATTATCATTAATGCCATGTTCTTCAGCATCCTCATTTGATAACCACACGACTGGGCCACCTCTAAATAATGTCAACATACGTTCGTTATCTTGATATGTTGAGTGAATATTCCATTTACCATGTGGTGTAAGGTAACGTAATACTAAAGCATCTTGTCCACCTTTTACTTTCTTATCTCTTGTGCCAAAGACCATAGGTGGCAACGTTGGTTTATATACTGGTAAACTTTCTCCAAATTGTTGGAAGACTTCGTGATCGATGTAATAACTTTGTCTACCTGTTAAAGTTCTGAATGGTACTAAACGTTCAATATTTGTTGTAAATGGAGAATATCGACGTCCATTTTTATTTGAACCTGGGAACACAGCGGTTGGTATTACCTCACGAGGTTGTGATGTAATATTTAAGAATGAAATCTTTTCTGACGCGCGTTCTTTAGAAATATCTTTTAGTTCCATACCTGTTTGATTTTCTAAATCTTCATATGATTTTTGCGATAATTTACCATTCGTTGCTGATGAAATATTTAATATTGCATCAGCTACTTTACGTGCGGTATCAATACGTGGGCGATTATTTCTTACTGAGTTTTCATCTTCATCATTCCAAGTACCTACCATACTTTTCAATTCATTGTATTCATCTTTTACTTCATAACTTACGCCATGCGCACCTACTTTTGCTTTTTCAAGTAAAGGTCCTAAAGTGACGTATTTATCATAGATTTTTGTGTAATCACGCTCTACAATTGAGAAGTTTGGCATTGTTTTTCCTGGAATAGCTTCAACTTCACCTTTAGACCAATCTTTGACAATACCATATTCTGAGCCAAGTTCTTGTTTAGAGTCATGGCCTAGTGGTGATGTCACAACATCTTTAAATGTGCCTGGCAAATAATCTTTAGCCATTTCAGAAACTGCTTTACTTAATGTTTTATAAATATCCCAGTCTGAACGTGATTCCCATAATGGATCAATCGCTGGATTGAATGGGTGCACGAATGGATGCATATCTGTTGATGATAAGTCATGTTTCTCATACCAAGTGGCAGCTGGTAACACAATATCTGAATAAAGTGGGGTGGCTGTCATACGGAAGTCTAGTGATACGAGTAAATCTAATTTCCCAACTGTATCTTCGCGCCATTTAATTTCTTCTGGTTTATCGTCTTCATTAGGTTCAGCCATTAAACCTGAACGTGTACCTAATAAATGTTTCATGAAGTATTCTTGGCCTTTAGCTGAACTTGAAATTAAATTTGATCTCCATACAAACAATGTTTTTGGATGATTTTTTCTTAAATCTGGATCTTCAACCGCAAATTGCGTTTCTTTATTCTTAACAGAGTCAATCGCTCTTTTTAAAATTGCTTCATTAGAGTCATCGCCCGCGTCTTTAGCTTCTTCCCCAAACAATAAGCTGTTTTTATTGAATTGAGGGTATGAAGGTAACCATCCTAATCTCGCAGCTGTCACATTGTAATCAGCTGGATGTTGGTGCTTAATATTTTGAGCTAATGGTGATTTTAATTTATCAACATTTGATTCTTCATATTTCCATTGGTCTGTCGCGAAGTAGAACCAACTTGTACCATTTTGTAAACGTGGTGGACCTTGCCAATCTTTTGCAAAAGCGACTGTATTCCAACCTTCAATAGGGCGACATTTCTCTTGTCCAACATAGTGTGCCCAACCGCCACCATTTACACCTTGGCAACCACATAATAGAACTAGGTTTAAAACAGCACGGTAAATCGTATCAGAATTGAACCAGTGGTTAATACCGGCACCCATAATAATCATTGAGCGTCCTTTAGTATCAATGGCATTTTGTGCAAACTCTCTTGCCACTTGTGTGATTAATTCAGGTTTAATACCTGTCACATCTTCTTGCCAAGCTGGTGTATATTTAGATGCTTTATCGTCATATGATTTTGCTTCTAATTCATGATTGAAACGTTTAATTCCATATTGACTTGTCATCAAATCATAAACTGTCGCTACATATACTTCTTTACCATCTGCTAATGTTACTTTTCTTGTAGCAATCGGTCTTTCAAAGATGCCGTCTCCTTTACTGTCAAAGTATGGGAATTGAATTGTTTTAAGTTCATAATCTTCCTCAGCCATTGACATTGCAGGATTTATTTTAGTGCCATCTTCTGTTTCTAATTTCAAATTCCATTTTTTACCTTCTTCCCAACGTTGGCCCATTGTGCCATTTGGTACTACAAACTGATGACTAATTGTGTCATGAATAACTGGTTTCCATTCACTATTGTCACTTTCCATTCCTAAGTCGCTTGCACGTAAGAATCTTCCTGCTTTATAACCATTTTCATCTTCATCCAACATAATCACGAAAGGCATATCTGAATATTGTTTAGAATAGTTGATGAACATGTCACTAGGATTATCTTCATAAAATTCTTGTAAGATAACGTGTGTCATGGCTTGTGCTACTGCAGCATCTGTTCCAGGATTTGGTGCTAACCAGTTATCTGCAAATTTAACGTTCTCAGCATAGTCAGGTGCTACCGAAACAACTTTAGTTCCTTTGTATCTTACTTCTGTCATAAAATGGGCATCCGGTGTACGTGTTAATGGTACGTTAGACCCCCACATAATGATGTAAGAAGCGTTGTACCAGTCACTTGATTCTGGCACGTCTGTTTGTTCACCCCAAATTTGTGGAGAAGCAGGTGGTAAGTCAGCATACCAGTCATAGAAACTAAGCATTTCCCCGCCTAGTAAATTAATGAATCTTGCCCCTGCTGCATAACTAATCATCGACATTGCTGGGATTGGTGTAAATCCAGCTATTCTATCTGGTCCATCCTTTTTAATCGTATATAATATTTGAGCAGCAATAATATCAGTGACATCTTTCCAATTAGAACGCACATGACCACCCATACCACGTGCTTCTTTATACGTTCTAGCTTTGCCTTCATCTTCAACAATTGATGCCCATGCCGCAATACGGTTACCGTTGTTTTCTTCTAAAGCTGTTGTCCATAAATCTAATAATTTACCTCTAATATAAGGGTATTTAACACGTAACGGGCTATATTCATACCATGAAAATGACGCACCACGTGGACATCCACGAGGTTCAAATTCAGGCATGTCTGGTCCACAACTAGGATAATCAATTTGTTGATTTTCCCATGTGATGACACCGTTTTTAACGAAGACTCTCCATGAACATGATCCTGTACAGTTCACGCCATGTGTCGTTCTGACTACTTTGTCATGACTCCATCTTTCACGATACATTTTTTCCCATTCTCTACTTTTACTTTCAAGTACTGACCAATTACCATTAAATTTTTCAGTTGGTTTAAAAAAATTTAATCCAAATTTTCCCATTTATATAAATCCTCCTACCGATCAAGGTATTTAGCTTGTTACGTTATATGTTAATTGCTTATTAATTTAAGTTAATTGTACATTTTTTCACAAAGTAAATATATTAGGGAAATACCTATTTCATATAGCAGAATCCCTATAAAAATATATGCGACGTCGACCAATTTTCAATAAATAAAAAAATAGTCATACAGAAATGATTAATTTATCAGTTTCTGCATGACTATGTTATTTCGATTAACTATTTATTATTCCGCTTCAATATATTTAGACTGATGCTGATCTATAATACTTTGGTATAACTGTTGTTGTGATATATGATAACTGTCATCATACGCAAGTAGACAGTGTTGTCCCTTTTCCGAAAAATCTTCAGCAGTTAATAAGGCTTCATCTTTCGGACCATTAATGACATATAAAGTTTCATCGTGCTGTGCTTCACATTGTTCCGCTTTATCCTTATCAATATAATCAACCATCGCACCTAGAATACAAATACCTGGTTCACTCTCTAAATTAAGCTGTTTCAACTGATCTTCAATCGTACTGAGCTTATCGATAATGACCTTCTGATTATAGCAAGTTGCATTAAATACAATCGCAATCGAATAATCTTCATTAGTGTAGGCAGTGATTTGCTTAATGATATGACCCAATCGTTTGATACCCATATAAATCGCTAATGTACCACCATTAATGAGATTACGAATGTCAGTTTCATGGTTAATTGAATCTTTGAAGTGACCTGTTGAGAATGTCACACTAGGCGCAATACTTCGCATCGTTAGACCTATATCCATGTTAGCTACGGCTGCACTTGCGGACGTTACACCCGGAACAATCTCATATGCAATACCATGCGCTTTTAAGGTATCGATTTCTTCAGTGACACGTCCAAAAATAGCGGGGTCGCCACCTTTTAAACGAACGACGACGTGATGTCTTTTAGTCGCTTCCACAATCTTTAAATTGATTTCTTCTTGTTGAATATGTTTCGCATAAGGCTTTTTACCGACATCTATTACTTCAGCTGAAGGTGGTGCATATTGAATAATTAATGGATTAACGAGACGATCATACAGTATCACATCTGCTTTACGAAGGATACGTTCTGCTTTTTTAGTTAACAGGTTAGGATTACCTGGACCTGCCCCGATTAAATAAACTTTCGGTTCTTCAATTACAGACATACGTAGACGTCTCCGTCATGTACTTCGACTTTATATGTTTCTACGCAACCTGTGTCTGGTTCTTGGACTTCGCCGTTTCTTAAATCAATCTTTTGATCATGAAGTGGACAATATACAAATTCGCCACTTACTGTCCCTTCTGATAAAGGCCCTTGTTTATGTGGACAAATATTATTAATAGCGTGAATTTCCCCACTCTCTGTTAGGAAAAGGCCAATCTGTTTACCATCAACAATCACTTTCTTCCCGATTAACGGTGTTAATTCTTCTAAAGTAGTCACTTTTACTTTTTCCATTGCTTTCATCCTTTACACCTTCTCAACTTCAAAGATTTTTTGTGCGTCTTTATTTTCAACGATAGCTGACCAAGGTTCGCCATGACCATCAATTGCTTTTTTAGCATCCATAATTCTATCGAATAATTCTTGTTGTCTTTCAGGATCAAGTAAGACTTCTTTAACATTGTCAAAGCCTAAACGGTTAAGCCATGGCGCAGTTCTTTCAGCGTAAATACCAGTTTCTCTGTAATACTGCATTAAAGCACCACATAATTGAATCACTTCATCTTCTGTTTCAACAGTAGTTAAGAGTTTACCAACTGTTACATCAGTACCACCGTTACCTCCAATGTAAATTTGGTAACCATTTTCTACAGAAATCACACCAAAATCTTTAACACCTGATTCTACACAACTGCGTGGACAACCAGAAACACCCATTTTAAATTTATGAGGTGTATCGATATATTCAAATGTTTTTTCTAAACGAATACCTAAACGTGTAGTATATTGTGTACCGAATCGGCAGAATTCTTTACCTACACAACTTTTAACTGAACGCGTCTTTTTACCATAAGCTGAAGCAGAACGCATGCCTAAGTCTGCCCACACTTTAGGAAGTTCTTCTTTTTTCAAGCCGTATAAACCAACACGTTGTGAACCAGTGACTTTCACTAAAGGCACGTTATATTTCTTAGCTACTTCGCCTAATCGAATTAATTGATCCGCATCTGTCACGCCACCACGCATTTGTGGAATAACTGAGAATGTACCATCGTTTTGGATATTGGCATGGTAACGTTCATTCGCAAAGCGTGATTCTCTTTCGTCTTGATGGTCATGAGGGTAAACCATATTTAAGTAATAGTTGATAGCTGGACGACATTTTGGACAACCATTTTTATCTTTAAAATCAAGTACATGACGTACTTCTTTAGATGTTTTAAGCCCTTTTGCTCTAATTTGCGTTACAATTTGATCACGTGTTAAATCAGTACATGCACAAATACCAGTTGGTTTCGCAGCCACGAAGTCATCACCTAATGTACATTGTAATAGTTCACCGATTTGACCTTTACATTTACCACAAGAGTTACCTGCTTTAGTCGCTTTTGTCACTTCATCAACAGATGTTAAACCTTTTGTAGTAATCGCATTAACAATCGTTCCTTTATCGACGCCATTACAACCACAGATGGTTTCATCATCAGCCATATCAGCGATTGAAGTTGATGCCTCTTCGCCACCTTTATGCAGTAAAGATACTAACGTATAATCTTCTAATGATTCATTTTTCTTCATCATGTTATAAAATCTTGAACCATCATCAGTATCCCCGTATAATACTGCGCCAACCACTTGTCCGTTACTTAAATAGACTTTTTTGTAAATGTTATCGACGCTGTTAAAGATTTCGATGCCGTGGACGTCCTCATTTTCAACAATTTGACCTGCACTATATAAATCACAGCCAGAGACTTTTAATGAAGTAAATGTAGTAGAACCTTGATAACCATCTGTCTCTTTACCAGTTAAAAAGTCCGCAAGCACTTTACCTTGTTCATACAATGGAGCTACTAAACCATATACTTTACCAGCATGTTCCGCACATTCACCTACAGCATAAACATTAGGATCAGATGTTTGTAAATAATCATTTACGACGATACCTCTGTTCACTTCTAAACCTGCTGATTTTGCCACACTAGTGAATGGACGTATACCAACAGCCATAACTACTAAATCTGTTTCAATCACACGGCCATCAGCTAATTTAATCGCTTCAACATCTTTATCACCAATGATTTCTTTCGAATTCGCTTGTAGTTCAATATTCATACCTTGACGTTCTAAATCTGCTTTCAACATTTCGCCCGCTTTACGGTCAAGTTGCATTTCCATTAACCATTCAGCTAAATGTAAAACCGTAACATCCATTCCTTGGTCCATTAAACCACGTGCACATTCTAAACCAAGTAAGCCACCACCGATAACCACTGCACGTTTTTTAGTTTTAGCTATTTCAATCATGCGTTCAGTGTCTTCGATTGTGCGCCATCCGATAACACTAGGTAAATTTGAACCTGGAATAGGTAATACAAATGCGCTTGAACCTGTCGCAAAAATACAAATATCGTATTGAACTTCTACGCCCTTAGAAGTCATCACAGTTTGGTTTGTTCTATCTACTGTTTCTACTGGATCATCCACAATTAATCGAATGTTGTTTTCCTCATACCATTCATAAGGATTCATAATTGTTTCTTCGACGGTCATTTTCTTTTGTAAAATATTAGACAACATAATTCTGTTGTAGTTTGGATAAGGTTCTTTGCCGATGATTGTAATATCAAACATTGAGTCTGAGCGTTCTAATATTTCTTCTATTGTTCTAAGGCCTGCCATACCATTACCAATCATTACAAGCTTTTGTTTAGTCATAAAATATGCCCCTTTTACCACTTAATATTTAATTATTTATAATGATTAAAATTATAAATTTATTATTATTGCGAATTTGCAACTACTTTCTTCACTGTCATTTTATAACATTTTTGGCTATTTTTGTGATTTTTTTCACATATTTTTAAAAAGTAGGGATTTCCCTAATACTTTATTTCTTACTTTAAATATGAAAAAACTCCCCTACATTGTCATGCAAGGGAGTTCTAAATATTATACATGTAGTTGTTCTAATCGTTCACTAATAATTAGCTTAAGTATGTTATCGAAATTAATGGACGGCGTTATATGTAGTGTACCTTCAATATCCATTTCGGAAATCAGACGTTTCACTTTATTCACTAATCGGCCATCATATAGAAACATTGGCACAACAATTAAGTCATCATATTCACGTGATAATTGGTCGAGGTCATTTCTAAATGTAATATCTCCGTATAACGTACGGCAATAAATCGGCACTTCTTGAGTTAACTTTTCACCAAATTCCTTAAGTTCATCGTGTGCTTTAGTATAAGAGAAACTGCCGTGCGCAATTAACACAATCGCATAGTTTGTTGTAGCATCAATATGTACGTCATTGATGCGTTTTTCAACTAAACCTACCATGTAATCATGCGTACCAAGAGGCTCACTGATTTCATAACGAATGTTAGGATGCGCTTGCTTAATGCTTTCTAAAATATTTGGCACATCGACAATATAATGCATCGCTGAAAAAATTAATAAAGGCACTACTTTGAATTCTGTTTCACCTTGGTCAATCAATCCACCAATCGTATTTTCGATACTTTTTTCTTCACTTTCAATAAACGCCAATTCATAATTATATGTTTCATCGCTTAATAGACGATCTAGAAAGTCACCTAGTGCTTTATTTTGGTCCCCTTTACGCATACCGTGTGCGACTAAAATATTTGCTACCAATTCCCCTCATCCCTTTCTTTTTGAAAATGAATTACTAATATGTAACATCTGAATGTAACAATAGTTAATGTTGATTAAAATGATATGTTTTTCTATGAGTTAAGTCAACGTAAAAAACGAGATAATTTCTCATTATACTGAAATTATCTCGTCATAATTTTTTATTTTGTACTAAAACTATCGCGTTTACCATTTAAATAAGCGTATACAAGACCTACAAAGATGCCCCCACCGATGTAGTTACCGATAAATGCGAAAACGACATTTTTTAATACGTCTAACCATGATAATGCATCAATATTATAGAACATCATTCCGGCATATAAACCAGCGTTGAACACAACGTGTTCGTAGCCCATAAATACGAAGACAATAACACCAACAGCAATAAAGAATGCTCTTGCAAGTCCTTCTTTAAATAACATTGAAACGTAAATGCCGATGTTAATAAAGAAGTTACAGAATATGGCTTTAATTAAAATGTTTAACCATGATGATTCTACTGTTTTAGCATGAACAGTTTTGCTTAAAGCCGCAATCATCTCCGGCGTCATAATATGTGTGCCTTTCATTAAAAAGAATAAAATAAATCCACCAATGATATTTCCTAAGAAACAGAATAAGAAAATGACGATCATTTTATTAACTGTAATTGCTTTATAGTACCAGCCCACTGTCAAATACATAAAATTACTTGTCAGTAACTCTGAATTTGTTAGAACGATTAATACTAATGCTAAACTAAATGAAATAGCACCTAATAAGTTAACTAATCCCTCATTTGTCCCCGCAAATTGCGTTTTAACAGCTAACATGAATACGGTCACTATTGCTAATAAAAATCCTGACATCATTGCTTTCAACAAATATCTTCCAGGTGTTTTCTTAGCCATGACTTGTTTCATTTGAACTTGGCCTACTGCAGATTCAACTATATCTCTTGTAGTATATGTATCTTCTACATTTTTATGATTTTCCAACATCTATTACTCTACCCCCACACTATATGAATGTATGATTTACAATTATATATAAATTATTAGTAAAGAGGTAGAACAATTTGAATTTTTCCAAAAAAATCGATATGTAGTTTTTGGTTAAACTACATATCGATAATTATTAGCGTGTGCGTTTAAATTTAGATAAATAATGTAAACCACCCGCAAAAATACCATATCCTAGTGCTGTTCTTAAAACATATTTGACAGCGCCATTATTTAGGCATTTTGAATTAAATAATAATGTAGGAATTAATGTACTTACTGAAAATAATGCAAGCACTTTTAAATAACGTTGTTTCATCATATCATCCTCTTTTCACTTACATTATAACTTAAAAATTCTTACAAAAATTGACATCCTTATGACTTTTTATTTTTCCAACAATTTATCTAATTGATCAAGCGTAGAATTCATTCCCGCTTCTACTCCCATGTTAATGGCTTGTTGTGCCGCTTCTTTTGTTGGAAATTCAGAAGTAGACGTTACAGTAGTACGATTGGCCTCATCTTTGAACTCCATAAAGATATGCATACCAGGTAGGCGTGTGTCTTTCTCACCTTGAGGCGTCGCAAAGAAATCGAAATATTCAATGTGATGTGGTTTGTTCACTTTTTTATATTCTGTAAGTGTGTAACTTGTGTGTTCAGGCGTTTTGATGGCAAAGAATGCTTGTCCGCCAGTAACAGCATTAAACTTAAATACTTTTGTTGTTGCGCCTTGTGGATGAAACCATTGTTCAAATAATGCTTTCGTTGTGTAAGCATCAAAAACTTGTTCAACTGGTGCATCAAACGTTCTTGAAAATATAATTTTATTATCTTTAATTTTAATCGTCATTATTTAATTCCCTCATTTTCAAAAAGCTTTATTCTTACAAAATTTAACAATTTCTCTCTATAAATACAACAAAAAAACAGACAAGGCCGTCACCTCGTCTGTTTAGATAGATTGTTAGAAATACTATTCTTCAATAGGAAATTCTAGGTCAAACTCAACGTCTAATGATTTACCTAATAAGAAACCACCAGTTTCTAATTGTTGATTAAATGTAATACCATATTGTTCACGGTCGATTTTACCAGTAATTACTAGACCAGCTGTATTTTTACTGTTTAAAGGATTTAAGCTGATGCCTTTAAAGTCTAAATCAAATGTTTCTTCATGAGTTTGATCTTTCATAGTTAAATTACCAGTTACTGAATGGTCATCGACTTTAGTAATTTCAAATTTAATTTCTGGATATTGTTCAACATCTAAGAAGTCCGCGCTTTTAAGATGGTTATCACGGTCTGCTACTTTAGTATCGATTGAATTTGCTTGTACTGTAAAAGTCCCTTGTAATGAGCTTAAGTCATTGAAATCACCTGTAATGTTAGCATCGAAGTCATTAAAACGACCTTTAACATTTGATACTACTAAGTGTTGAATAGAAAAGTTTACTCCTGAATGCACTGGATCTAAATTAAAATTAGCCATGTTTGCATACCTCCAATAATTAAATGATGAAACTACTAAAATCTGTTTCATATTTGTATATTTTTTATACTTAGTATATTAAATGAACTAATAAGAAAATACAAGTAGAAAGACTCGATTTTAAAAAAATTTATTTTTTAATGTTCTAACATTTCATGTTCAATTTCATCTTTATTTAAATGAGCTGGATAATACGTTGGCCAATGATCCATTTCTTTTAACAATTTGTTATTATCATTTCCCATGAAAATGTGGAAGTGTTCCGCTTTTTTAGGATAAATATTATGATCGCTAAATTGTACATAAGTAGGAAGATGGTTATTTTTATCTTCGCTATTTACTAATTTAAAGATATATCTCACACCACGGTTCCCTTTTTTATAATCTAAAATTTTGTAGCCCACGTATTCGTATTCTCCTGTTTCTGTTTTCCCATTTTTAGTAAAACTAATATGATTACCTTCAATATTTATATTTGAAATATCAGTTTTATAACCATTTTCGTAATATTTTTTATATTCTTGAGTAGATTTAGATGAATCCTCTTCGGCTTTATGTTTCATCACTTTATCTAAATCACCATTTTTTAAATATGGATAAACAGATTGCCACTTGCCGGCATAATCAGATAATTGACGATCTTTTACTTGATTATCTTTGAAATAGCCTTCTGAGATAGCTTTATCATATTTATGTTCCGCTTTAGGATCCTTTAATTTTGTATTCGTATTTAAAGCTTTATCTAACGCTTTAATATTGTCATGCATTAATTTTTGGTAACTAATATTTTTATCTTTAAGTTGTTCTTTATTTAACGACTCCATATTATAAAATTTTAAAGGTTCTGCATTAGTTTCTTTACGGATAGTTTCAGTAACTTTATTTGCTACATTGTCTTCATAGAGTATGTATTTAACATTATTCTTTTTAATTTCTTTCACTAATTTTGTCAGTTCTTTTTGTGATGGATCTTCTGCATTCATATTTTGAATACCTTTTTGGATAAAGCCATAACGATTTGCAATATAGCCTAGTGATTCATGAGAAATAAACACAGCATTTCCTTGTTTATCTTTAGTAACCTCTTTCATTGATGCATCAATATTGTTTAAATCGCCCATTAATTTTTTATAGTTTTTTTCATATTCATCTTTATGTTGAGGATCTTTTTTAATTAACTGATCTTTGATTTCTTTAGCAAAGACTTCATCCATTTTTGGATCTAACCAAACATGAGGGTCATAGCCTCCGTGATGATGGTGTTCATGACCTTTTTCGTGTTCATGCTCTTCGTCTCCATGTTCATGCTGGTCAGTTAATAATTTTGATTTATCTAATCCTTTTTGAAGTGATAATTTCTTTTTATCCTCTTTTATTGTGCCAGCAATTTTCTTTGCAACTGGATCTAAGTCATCACCTGTATAAACAAACAAATCAGATTTATTTGCTTTTAAAATGTCTTTTTGTGTAGGTTCATAATCATGTAAATCTGTACCAGCTGGATAAATTGAAGATACATTCACGTGGTCTCCACCGATTTGTTCTACAAAAGATTGTAGTGGATAAACTGTTGTCGTTATATTAATCTTTCCGCTTTTCTTCTCCTCACTATCCTCTTTGCCACAAGCCACTAAGCTAAGTACTAAAATTGTAACTAATACAGCAATACTTAAAACTTTTTTCATGTCCTCCCTCCTAAATAGTAATGGTTACGATTTAAAAGTATAGACGTTATTTCTTTAAATAGCAAGTACGTATTAAAAAAAAGAGTGTATTAAATTCAACTGTGAATTTAATACACTCTGTTTATACTATTCATGTGATTATAAATATTTTTTCCAGTTTTCTAGCTTGTATGGATCGTCTACTTTTTTACCATTAATAAATACTGTTGGTACAGATTTGATGTGGTCCTCTTTTGTCTGTTTTTTCTGTTCCTCTGCTTTTTTCCATGCATCACTATTTTCTGTTTTATATTCTTTTTTAATACTTTCTTTGTCATTTTGTGAAATGTCTAATTTATCAATTTCTTTGTCTAAGAAGTCTTCAGTTAACCATTTTTTATCTTCATCTTGTTGTTGTGCATAAATGTTATGTTGGAAAGTTAAATATTCTTTAGGTGCAATTTTTTCTACTGCATTACCAGCTCTTGATCCTACTATAGAATCTTTTGCTAAAAATCCTGCATTCACAAATTGATATTCTACTTTATTTGTATCAATATATTTTTTTTCGATGGTAGGCATCACTTTTTCTTCCACTTTTTTACAATACGGACATTTATAATCTCCATATTCAACGATTAATATTTTGCCATTCTTAGTTTTAGGTGGTGTTTGTTCTTTCTTGTTATTAGAACATGCACCAATAACTAGAAGTAGCAATATAAATGCGCCACCTGCTAATAATATCTTTTTCATAGGTGCTCCTTTAATAATTTAATATTAATTCATATTTTCTTCTTTATAGTCTGGATCATGACCCTCAACATATTTTTTGGTATCAAAATTATCCAGATATTTTGCTTTCTTACCATTAAATTGATATGTATAGTAATGAACTTCTTCGTTGTTACTTAAAGGTTTATACGCTAATATTACATACTTTCCTTTTTCAAATACGTAGATATTGGCGTCTTTTTTATCAAAATGTTTAACGACATCGCCTTGATCATTTTTGGCAAGTCGTTCTTGTTTCTGGTCTTGTAACTTCACCGCTTTATCTATTTTATTAGTGTATTTATCATTACCACACCCTGCTAATAGCAGTGCACACACACTTATCGTTACGATTAATTTCTTCAATCAAATTCACTCCTACAACTCAGTTCGATATATTACCAGTTTCAATAATATTATTACTGCAAACTCTATCATACAACGCTTTTGACTTGAACGCTAGATGATTAAAAATCAATTTTTTATAATTTTTTAAGTTATTATTTTTTAAAAATTAATTTCAACATACTACTAAAGTATGAGTGAATATAATATGAAAATATGTGTAATAGCGCAGTTAATTTGATAGAATAGGTTATAATTCTTAAAAAGACAGAGGAGTAGATATGTATGAAATTCGTAAATTTAACACCTGAAGAATTTGAGAATTTTACATCCGAAAATTTTTCACATTACACTCAATCGCGTATTCATTATGACAATAGAAATGAAATGAAACATGATGTTCATATTGTAGGCGTCAAAGATGAGGAAGGTAACGTTATTGCTGGAACTTTAATGACTGAAGCGCGTGCCCTAAAAATCTATAAATATTTCTATACACACCGTGGTCCCGTAATGGATTATAGTGATATTAAATTGGTTCATTTTTTCTTTAAATCATTGACAGATTATTTAAAAAAGCAAAATTGCTTATTCGTGTTAGTTGACCCTTATATTTTAGAAAACTTAAGAAATGCGGATGGTGAAATTTTAGAAAGTTATGATAATCGTGCCGTTATTAAAACATTAGAAGATTTAGGGTATAAACATCAAGGATGGTCCGTAGGTTACAGTACAATGAGTCAAATTCGTTGGTTATCTGTACTTGACCTTAAAGATAAATCTGAGGATCAATTATTAAAAGAAATGGACTATCAAACACGCCGTAATATTAAAAAAACGTACGAAATGGGCGTTAAAGTGAGAACATTACCTATGGAAGAAACAGATACGTTCTTTGAACTGTTCCAAATGGCAGAAGAGAAACATGGCTTCAAATTTAGAGATAAGCCTTACTTCTATGAAATGCAAAAAACGTATCAAGACCATGCAATGTTAAAACTTGCTTATATTGATTTAAAAGACTATTTATCTACTCTGCAACAAAAACACGATGATTTAACTAAACAATTAGCTGATGTTGATGAGGCGTTAAAAGAAAGTCCAAATTCTAAGAAAAATAAAAATAAGAAAACGCAAATTGAGCAACAATTAAACAGTAATGAACGTAAACTCAATGAAACAAAAGAGAAAATCGTTGCAGAAGGTGAAGTGCTAAATCTAGCAGCTGCGCTTTACATTTATAATGACCATGAAGTTTACTACTTATCAAGTGGTTCAAACCCTAAATACAATGCTTATATGGGCGCTTATCGTTTACAATGGGAAATGATTAAATTCGCTAAAGAGCACAATATTGATCGTTATAACTTCTACGGTATCACAGGAGACTTTAGTGAAGATGCTGAAGACTATGGCGTCCAACAATTTAAAAAAGGCTTCAATGCTAATGTATGCGAATACATTGGAGACTTTATTAAACCAATTAAACCATTCGCTTATCGCGCTCAAAAATTATTAGAGCGTAGAAAATAACTCTAACTTAAATAAGTTCAATAAAAAACCACGTTATAAAGAATTTTTCAATTCTCTATAACGTGGTTTTATTTATCTTAGTCTTCATTAATTACATTTAAGAATCTGCGAAGTTCTTCTGTTTTAGGATGATTAAACATCTCATCTGGAGAACCTTGTTCACCTATTCTACCTTCATGAATGAAGACAATTTTATTTGAAACTTCTCTTGCGAAGCGCATTTCATGTGTCACAATGACCATTGTCATGCCTTCATCTGCTAATTCTTTAATTACTCTTAATACGTCGTTAACCAATTCAGGGTCTAATGCAGACGTTGGCTCATCAAACAACATGACTTTGGGATTCATAGCTAGTGCTCTAGCAATCGCTACACGCTGTTGTTGACCGCCCGATAAAGCATGAGGACGTTGGTCTTTAACGCTTGTTAATCCAACTTTTTCTAATAATCCCATCGCTCTCTCTCTAGCGTCCGCTTTGCTCATTTTCTTAACAGTTACTAAACCTTCCATCACATTCTCTAAAGCAGTTTTATGTGGGAAAAGATTGTAACTTTGGAAAACCATGCCTGATTGTTTACGAACACTAATTTGAGATTTTTTATTATTAGCTGTATAGCTTTCTCCGTTAACTGTTACATTACCTTCAGTTGGAATCTCTAAAGCATTGATCATACGCAATAACGTTGTTTTACCTGAACCTGAACGGCCAATAAGTGTTACAACTTCCCCTTTATCAACGTTTAAATCAATGCCTTTAATGACTTCTTTATCATTGAATGATTTATGGATACCACTTAATTCAATCATGAGTTATACCCTCTTTCAATATATGATTCATAGAAGCTTTGGATGACTGAAATAATGAAACATACAACCCAGTACATTACAGCTACAAGAATATAAATAGTAAAATATTCATATGTTGTAGAAGCCACTTCCTGAGCTTTACGGAACATTTCAGCTACTAAGATAAATCCTAATAGAGATGTATCTTTAATTAGCCCTAAGAACGTATTACCTAAAGCTGGAATCGATACACGAATCGCTTGAGGTAAAATAATACGTTGAATCGTTTGGCGATAATTCATACCAATAGAATACGCCGCTTCCGTTTGTCCTTTAGGGATTGAAATAATACCACCACGGATAATCTCAGATGCATAAGCACCTACATTAAGAGATAAACCAATAATGGCTGATAGTACAGACGATAACGTCCATTGTTCATCGGCATTACCTGTAATTAGACGACCTAATTCAGGAATACCATAGAAGATGATGAACAACTGAACAATCATTGGTGTACCGCGAATGATTGATACATAAACGCGTGCAATCCCTTTTAATATCTTACTATTTGAAATACGCATTAACGCTGTGAATAAAGCAATAATTAAACCTATGATAAACGTAACAATTGTTATTGGGATAGAATATTTAACTAATCCCTCTAACATTGGCCCAAATGCTTGCCCTGCTGCATCAAGTGCGTGTTGTTGTTGACTATTTAGGCTCAGAAACATTTTCACCGAACCATTTCTTACCGATTTCTGCTAATTTACCGTTTTCTTTAAGTTTATCAAGGCCTTTATTGAAATCAGAAACGACTTTGTCATCTACACTTTTATTGAATGTAAATGCTGATTTACTTTGTTCTGCGTCACCTTTAATTGCTTTAATTTTAGCATTAGGTTTTTGTTTTTTATAATCTAAGTAAGATAAGCTATCGTTAAATGTACCATCTACACGGTTTGATAATAATAAGTCCATTGCTTGGTTGAAGCCATCAACTTTAGTAATATCTGCACCTTTATCTTTAGCTAATTTACCGTAGTTAGATGTAAATGTTTGCGCTAATTTTTTACCTTTAACATCATTAAATGATTTAATATTTTTTTCATTATCACGTACTACTAATACTGCGCTTGAATAAGTGTAAGGTTTAGAGAATTTGTATTTTTCTTCTCTTTCTTTGTTAATACCAACTTGGTTAGCAATCACATCGAAACGTTTCGCATCTAAACCTGCAAACATTGAATCCCATGATGTTTCATTGAATTTAAGTTTGTATCCTTCTTCTTTAGCTACTGCTTTGATTACGTCGATATCATAACCAGTTAATTCGTCTTTTTTGTTGTGGAACGTGAATGGTGCATATGTACCTTCAGTACCTACTCTTAAAGTTTTTTTGTCGCTACTGCTAGATTTTGAATTATTGTTTTTATCAGATGATCCACTATTGCCACAAGCAGCTAACACGAAGATAAGTGCTAAAGCTACAAATAAAAGTCTTTTCATTTTTCATTTCCTCCATATTCCTATTAGTTTAGTCAGAATAAATTAATTCTAATCTCAACGGTAGGAATAGTCAATAATAATTTGCGTTATGTCAAGTGTTCAGAATGTTTGGATATTATCAACGATTAATCAACATGTTTAATTATCTTGCGCTTCGGCTTTTACTTTCTTTTTACTTTTAATGAGAAAAGTTAATAACAAGCTGATCATCGTAATACCAACTGCAAATAAAAAGCCAGCATGATAACCATGCAACATTGCATCGAGTTGAATTTGATGCATCATGTCTTGTTTATTCATTCCTTGATAGTCACTCATCGTTGGTTTAAAACTTTTACTAGCAGAACTTAAAATAGTGATTAAGCCTGCTGTACCAATTGAGCCAGAAATTTGTTGAATCGTGTTTGTCATCGAAGAACCATGTGCATTCAATTCTGGTGTCAGTTGATTCATCGTATGAGTCATTACTGGCATTAACCCTAAAGCAATACCTATCATACGCACTGCATAAATCGTTGCGAGCATAATAGTTGAGGCATGTTCATCCATAAAGACAAAGTAAGTTGTTGTTACAATCACAATTAACATACCAATAATAGCTAAGACTTTAGCGCCAAATGTTTCATATAACCAGCCAGATATCATTGACATAATAGCCATGACAATCGCACCTGGAAGTAATATCAATCCTGAATCTACCGGTGTACGATTTAAGACATTTTGCACAAACATCGGTAATACTGTTTCAGAACCAATCATTGAAATCATAGTCACTGCCATTATCGATAAACCAATCGCAAACTCTTTATTTTTAAACACTTTAAAGCTAAGCAATGGTGTTTCAAGTCGTTGTTGTCTCCAAATGAATAATCCTACTAAGATGATGCCACCTATAATGGTTAGTAAGACTATCGGATTATCCCAACCATCGTGCGATATTGAACTTACTCCATACAGTAATCCACCAAAGCCTAGAATAGATAAGATGATTGAAATGATATCAATTGGAGCTTTGACGTTGGTGCCCACGTTTTTAACAATTTTCAGAGCAAGAATAAATGTGATTGCTGAAATTGGCGCTACCACATGGAAGAGTGATCTCCAGTTAAAATATTCCACTAAATAACCAGATAACGTTGGCCCTATGGCTGGCGCTAAACCGATGACTAAGCCAAAGAAGCCCATATATTTACCACGTTCATGTGGTTCAAAAATATCAAGTATCGTCGTCATCATTAATGGCATCATGATACCTGAGCCTAACGCTTGGATGACGCGCGCAATTAATAATATTGTGAAGTTCGGACTAAAACCGCCTAATAAAGTTCCTATTAAGAAGATAGCGATTCCTGTTAAGAATACTTGTCGTGTCGTATAACGTTGAATAATGAATGCTGATAATGGTACAACTACCCCATTCGTTAATAGAAAGGCTGTTGTCAGCCAATGTACTTGCGAATATTCTATCTTAAAGTCTTTCATGATTCGCGGTAACGCAGTCGTTAGTAACGTTTCGTTTAATAATCCAAAGAAACCGCCTAATAACATTGTATAAATCATTGCTAATTTTCTTTTATGCGACATTGTTTTCCCCCATTCTCTAAAAGCTAAGTGTCAGATACTGTTGCTTATTATACAGATTGAAATTTAATTTTCACATAAATAGCTGTAAATTTTGTAAATCGTAATAATTACTATTTACAAATAAGATTTTTTCCTTTATTCTTTTAGAAAAGGAGGCCCAAATATGAAACAAGATTTACAAACGGCACGACGCAATTTAAACAGTCCTAACATCAAAACACGTAAACGTGCTTTAAAAATAATTAAGCAACATAAACGCAAATAAGTGAGCTTTCATACTCCCATCTGAAAATCACTTTATTGACGTTCATGAAATTTAACATACAAACTACACTATTATTTAACATTTAACTCCTAAAAAAAGAGTGGAATGGAAACCTTCTTCATTATAAAGATTTCCGTGTTCCACTCTTTTCAATAGAAATTATAAATAATAATGATCAGTAACGTTTAAATGTTCATCTAATTCATAGATTAATGGTGCACCTGTTTTAATTTCATAACCAACAATATCTTCATTAGAAATATTATCTAAATATTTGATAAGTGCACGAATTGAATTACCATGTGCTGCGACTAATACAGTTTCTCCATCTAATAAATGTTGTGAAATTCTATCAGTCCAAATCGGTACGACACGTTCAAGCGTAGTTTTTAAGCTTTCAGAATATGGCATCATGCGATGGTCTAAATGACGGTAACGACGATCTTTTAAATACGTTTCTCGTTGTTCTTCAGTTTCTGCTGGTGGTTTTACATCATATGAACGACGCCATTGATGTACTTGTTCTTCACCAAATTCTTTACGCGCGTCATCTTTATTTAAACCTTGCAATTTACCATAATGACGCTCATTTAAACGCCAACTTTTATGAACTGGAATCCATTGTTGATCAGATTCAGCTAATAAATATTGCGTAGTTTCTAAGGCTCTTGTTAATAATGATGTATACGCCACATCAATTTCGATACCGTTCTCTTTCAATTTACGGCCAGATTTAATCGCTTCCTCTCTACCTTGATCAGATAATTGAACATCTTCCCAACCTGTAAATAAGTTTTTAGCATTCCATTCACTTTGTCCGTGACGGCATAAGATTAATTTTGGCATATAAAACACCTTCCTGTATTTACTTCGTACTACTTTTTTGAAAAGTAAAACGAGGCTTGAAAATTTCTTCACTGTGCTAAGTATCTGGGTAGCTCTTTCTCTAATTACTTTCATTATAAAACTATTTTAATATTTTTCATAATCTTAGCGTTTTATTATCACTCTGCCATATATGCCTTTAAACTGACATGATTGTTACTTGGCCTATATCTCTGAAAATTACTTTTGATATGGTAGTAACCGATGACATGTTTAAAGGTGTTAAAGTATAGTCACCGTAATCAACAGCAAGACAAATTGGGAGTGGAACAGAAATTAAAATAATTTCGTCGTATCCCCAACTTGCTTTGCTTGTAAACTTTCTTTTCGAAAGTCTCTGTGTTGGGGCCCCGATCCCCAACTTGCTTTGCTTGTAGACTTTCTCATCGAAAGTTTCTGTGTTGGGGCCCCGATCCCCAACTTGCTTTGCTTGTAGACTTTCTCATCGAAAGTTTCTGTGTTGGGGCCCCGCCCACCAGCCAAAGATGACTAGGTTTGAAAAAAGTTTGCTTTAAGCGCGTTTTCAATCCAGTTAGCTATTGCCAAAACAAAACTGAGGTCAAGCTGTCATAGAATGGCTTGACCTCAGTTTTTTCGTTTTTATTTAATCTAATGTATTTGGTTCTGGATGAACATATACTGAAGAAATACCTACGCTATGTAGATGTGACTCCACTTTATCACATATTTCATGTGCTTCATGTAATGATAAATGTGCATCTACAACAATTGTTACGTCTAAAAAGATACTACTTCCGTGATAACGTCCTTTTACACTTTTTACATCTTTCACGTCTTTGACTTCTAATACCTCATTACGATATTCTTCTAAATCCTTTTCATTAAAACCATCACTTAATGCAAAGATAGAATCTTTAAAAATACCAAACCCAGTATAAATAATAAGTAAGCCTAATAGTGTGGCTAAAATAACATCGACAATAGATAATCCAAATTGGGTAAATACTAATCCAATTGCTGTCCCAATACTTACTAATCCATCAGACATATTATCCTTGGCTGCTGACTCTAAAGAACTGCTTTTTGTTTTTTTAGCTAATCGGTGATTGACGGCATAGACGCCAATCATTATGATTCCACTGATCAAACTGATGATAATTGTAATGGCGTTAGGCGTATGATGTTCATGTGTAAATATGCGTGGGGCATTTTCAATAACTACTTGTATCCCTACAAACATAATAATAAATGATACTAATAATGTTGAAATATTCTCAGATTTCAAATGACCATATGGATGGTTCTTATCAGCCGGCTTGATAGAAATCTTAAGTCCTACAATAACCGCAATTGATACTATAATATCGGTCATATTATTTAAAGCGTCTGCTCTGACTGCTGCTGAATCATATACAAATCCGATAATATATTTAGAAACTGAAAGAATGATATATACGATTAAACTTAGATACGCGCCTCTTTGAGCTAACTTTAGATTTTCACTTTGAGACATCTCATTCCCCACCTTAAAAGCATTAATATCAATAGTATGAGCTATGAAATATTGAATTACAACGTTTTTTTATTTCTATAATTTTTGTATAAATACGCTAATTTATTTTTTAGCTAAGCCTAAATTGACAATTAACTGATGCTAAAAAACGCCCTTTAATGAGTCTATATCTAGACTAATAAAAGGCGTCATTAGTGTACTTTATTTATCGCGTAATAACCATTTTGATAACACAAATGTAATTGGAATAGTAACAATCAATCCTACAAACGGTGCGATTTCTGATGGAAAATTAAACCATCTTACAAAAACATATAAAAATAGTGTTTGCATCCCCATATTCACAACTTGCGTTAAAGGGAAACTTAAAAACTTTTTCAAAGTTGGTTTTACATTATAAACAAAATAACAATTTAAATAGTAAGAAATAATAAAACTCACTACAAAACCTATAATATGACTGAGCATATAATGTACATTAAATAACTTTAATAAGATTAAGTACACAAGGTAATAATCAAGCGTATTAATTCCACCGACTATCACAAATTTTATAATTTCATAGTGCGTTTTAGTTAACTTCATAATAATTCTCCTTAGTCGTTTGTTTCTGTAATTTTAAACGGCAATACTTTCATTTTTTTATTATTAGGAATGTGATGATATTCTTTGAAGTTTTCTTTATCAATTTCACTAGTCGGCGTCATGCCACTAAAGTATGTTTCAAATGGTAAATGATGGATGACTAGTTCATTTTTATGGGTCTCCATTTGCGTATGTATAGAATCTAATCGTTTTTCATTTTCAAAATGCAGTGTAGTACAAACAATGATATATACAATCATTAATAATAGAGTTAACACTTTAAATATGTTGAACGTAGTTTGCGTTAGTCTACCAAGTGTAATTAAGAGAATAACAGCAAGTAGACACCATAAAGTATATATCATAAAGAAATATTGTGGCACTACTTTTCCAATTAAGAATATAGGAATGGCATTGAGAATTATTGAAATGCCTATGCCTCCAATGACAACGCGCATATAACGATTCTTAACCATATAGAAACTCGCTATAAATACACTGACATAAAATATAAGACAGATTGTCATATTAACGAAACCATAACTATATAAGATGACCAGTTGTTTCAAGTTGAGAGGCACATAAATCAATATTCTGTATATTGGCAATGCGCTAATTCCAAATATTAAAAAGAATCGTTTATATTTATTCCACTCTTTAAAAGCTACATTATTTATCAATAATATAATTAAAACAATAGCGATTATACTTATTACAAGGACGTTATCGAAAAATATATATTGTGGTAACTGTTCAAACAAAGTCAGCTTTATTTTATGAAAGAAACCTAATTCATCTACTTGAGCACGTAAATTCCTAATATTGATAAAATAGTAAATATAGGTTTCATTAAACAACATTATAAATGTACCACATAACGTTAACATAAAGCCTATTAATAAGTTAAAGTTGATCTTCCGCTTCCAAATAAAGTAAATGATTAATGCGCTCAACAGCATCATGACATTATAGAAAGTGAGTGTTTCCGCAAACCATTGGCCTATGACACAGGCGATCCAAAATAAACAGACGTTCCAAAACTTGAACTCATTTTCAAAGATAAAAGTTGTAATCACAAAATGTAAAATATAGAATGCGATACAAGTCCCAAATACATAACTATAAAATAATTCAAAATTGCCATAGCTTTGCGCAAAAATTGAATTGGGTATAACAAATACGAAGAGTATTATTAAAATGAAAGTATTGGTTGAGAATGTATATGTTACGAGTTTAAGCATCATTAGGACGAAAAGTATAGAGATGATGCCATATGAGACGACGCGCAATATGGCAGATTGTGTGATAGCAAATGCTAAGAGATTACTTATATAACCTCCATCAATTTGTTCAAAATGATTGGTCACTGCTTGCATCCCTTGATGACTGCCCCAAAACCAATCCGAACTATGTAAAGGCATCATAAATGCGATATAACAGTAGAAAATGAATAAACCTATTAACCAGATGTATAATTCGTGTTGCTTTAATCTAAACATTTTTTCTCCTTCTTATTACTTAGAAAGACTTATCTAACAGAATTTTAATTTTAAATATTATTATATACTAATTTTATAAACTAACCATTATTAAGGGGTGATGATATGCCAATCCATAAAATTGTAATCGCAACTGATTCATTTAAAGAGAGCATGTCAGCTAAAGAAGCTGGTTTAGCTATTCAACGTGGCTTTCAAAAAATATTAAATAAAACTATTAACTATGATATTATTCCAATGGCAGATGGCGGTGAAGGCACCACTGACGCTTTAAAAGAAGCGTTAAACGCTGAAACATATAAAGTGAAAGTTCATGATCCCCTCCATCACGACATTGAAGCAAGTTATGCCCGCTCACAAGATAATAATGTGGCAATTATTGAAATGGCGGCCGCTTCCGGTTTAGACTTATTAAAATCTCATGAACGTGAGCCGTTAAAGACGTCTACCTTTGGTGTAGGAGAATTAATTAAAGACGCGCTGGATCATGGTGTTTCAAAGATTATTTTAGGGCTGGGTGGAAGTGCAACGAATGACGGTGGAAGTGGCATGCTTACCGCTCTTGGGGTGAAATTTTTAGATGAAAATGAGGAAACCTTACCTTTAGGTGGCGGTTATCTTTCACAGCTAGCACGTATTGATTTGTCTCAATTAGATTCACGCCTAGAGCATGTACAATTTGAAGTCGCTTGTGATGTAAATAATCCATTATTAGGTGACAATGGTGCAACCGCCGTGTATGGGCCTCAAAAAGGTGTCACAGATAAGATGATACCAAAGTTGGATTCCGCCTTAGCTACCTATCATGATATGATTGAAAGAGATGTTAATAAAAATGTTAAAGATGTACCTGGTGCCGGTGCGGCTGGTGGATTAGGTGCAGGTATCCTAGCATTTTTCTCAAATGCTTCCTTATCCAAAGGTATCGATATCGTTCTCCAGGAAACCCAATTTTCAAAAAGAGTGAAAGATGCAGATTTAGTCATCACTGGAGAAGGAAAAATGGATGCGCAAACTATTTATGGCAAGACGCCCATTGGTGTAGCACAAGCAGCAAAACAATATGATATACCTGTTGTAGCGATTTGTGGTAGCCTAGGTGATGGCTATGAAGCGGTTTATGAGCATGGCATTGATAGCGCCTTTAGCATCATCGAACAACCTATGGAAATAGATGATTTATTAACTAAGGGGAAACACAATATGCAACGTACCGCTGAAAATGTGGCACGATTACTCCAACAAGTAATGAAAAAATAAATATAAATGAGGTGACCAACATGAAACGTACAGATAAATATAAAGAATCTTATAAATACGATGATCAATATCGTCAACCTTCTAAACAAAATCAGGACAAACGTTATCGCCAAGAGCGTAGACAAAATGATGAGAACTACCGTCAACGCAATGGTCAACGCCGTCCCGAGTCAGAAGACCCAAGATATCGTGACGATTACGCGTCACGCGAGGACTATCGTCGCGATGAGTTCTATGATGACCATGGCGAACGTTATTACAATGAACGTGATTTCCGTCGCGAACAACAATTAGAAGAAGAAAATGAAAAAAATCGAAAATCTAAAAAGTGGTTAATTGCGATTATAGCGATTCTATTAGTGATTGTGGCTATATTTGCTACAAAAGCAATTGTTAATCATATGAGTGGCGAAGATGAGAAAGTGAGCAATGATCCTAATAAAGTATCTAAAAACTATGAGAATCAAGTAAATGATCAAAAAGATAGTATTCAAAGCCAAGTTGAAAAAGCTAAAAACGAAATTAAAGATAAGATTGATAGCGATTCACGTATTTCACAAATTCAAGATGAGATTAATAAACTGAAAAATAATGAAGAAAATAAGAATGATTCAAAATTCACTCAGTTTTATCAAGATCAAGTTAATAAATTAAAAGAAGCTAATAATGCGCAACAAAATAATGAAAATCAAGGCAAAGTAGATAACTTATTAAATGATGTGAATACAAAAGTGGATGACATTAAAAGTAAACTAGACAGTCTTATTAATGGTTCTAAAGACGCAAACAATCAATAATAATGTGTTAGGTAAACTAAAAACTTGTTTAATCTTACTAGACATTAATATTTATCTTCATATCTACATGTTATAACGCAAGTAACAAATATGATGCTAAGCATCACACTTTGCATTTCTTCACTAACTAGTGCTATAATTCAATTAACAAGAATTCTAGTATGAATACACCAATCCCCTCACTACGGCAATAGTGAGGGGATTTTTTGGGTGTGGCTATAGTCGCCTATTTATCATTGCGATTACGTAGCCAATACGTAAATAACGCAACAATACAACCACTGATGACTGTGGTCGTGATGTGAACAAGAATTTCTAGCATGAATAACACCTCCTCTCTGCGTCTAAATTGACGCCTGAGAGATAGGCGACTTATATATTATACCATCTTCGAATTTACGATGCTCCTACTCACCCTACCAATGCAAACTTCAATTTTCTGTCCATTCATTTAATAAAACTTTTTTTATAACTTACAAATATTTGAAAAAACGATATAATGTAATTTACAAATCTTTTCAAGGAGATTCTATATGCAAAATATAACAAGCACTAAACTCCCCTTGTTTTTAGTTATAATTTTAGGTAGCATGACTGCCTTTGGTCCAATGATTATTGATATGTATTCACTTGCGTTACCTACAGTGCAACATCACTTCGGCTCTTCTACTTCTGAAGTGCAACTGACTTTATCGTTCGCAATGATTGGATTAGCATTAGGACAATTTTTGTTAGGACCTTTAGCAGATGCGTTTGGATATAAAAGAACAGGCATTATCACTTTATGTATCTTTCTCTTAACCTCTGTCAGTTCCATCTTTGTAACTCACCTCTCGTTGTTTATCGTTATACGTTTGGTTCAAGGATTAACAGCAGGTGGTATTATTGTCATTGCTAAAGCATTTGCAGGCGAAAGATATACAGGTGACTTACTTGCTAAATTTCTAGCTTCACTCATGGTGGTTAACGGTATTATAACGATTATTGCTCCCCTATTAGGTGGCTTATCACTAACACTAGGTTCATGGAGAATCATTTTCGTTATTCTAACTATTATTAGCCTAGTGATTCTAAGTGGCTTTGCGTTGAACATGCCTTCAACGGTTAATGAAGAACATCGCACGTTAAATTTTAAAGCCATTTTCCTAGATTTCGGACAGTTGTTAAAAAAGCCAGGTTTCGTTATTCCTATGATCTTACAAGGTTTAACTTACGTCATGTTGTTTAGCTTTTCATCAGCTTCACCCTTTATCACTCAGAAAATTTATAATATGACACCTTTGCAATTTAGTGTAATGATTGCAATTAATGGCATAGGTCTTATAGTTGTCAGTCAAAGTGTCGCTATATTAGTTACATATATTGATCGTTATCGTTTGTTTATTTATTTAACTTTAATTCAAATTATCGGCGTTGTGTTGATTACAATGACCCTTCTTTTACATGGTCCTTTATGGATATTACTTGTCGCTTTCTTCTTAAATGTTTGTCCAGTAGCTTCAGTTGGTCCTCTTGGATTCTCTATGGCTATGGAAGAACGTACAGGCGGAAGTGGTAATGCTTCAAGTTTACTAGGGCTATTTCAATTTATTCTTGGCGGCATTATTTCTCCTTTAGTTGGTTTAAAAGGGGAATATAATATTATGCCGTATGTGCTAGTGATTACAATCACAGCTATATTATTAATCGTCCTTCAAGTGATTTATTTTAGACACCACAATCGAATAAATGCTTAGACTCATTAGGGCAAAGAAATCTTAATAAATTAGATTACTTTGCCTTTTTTATTTATTCATCATTTTGTTATAACTTTTCGACAAATACATGACATCTAACTTCCCCCTCTCTATAAAAAAATAATTATTTTATATAATAGCCAATGTATAAAGGAGGAATTGAAATGATTAACAAAGATTCAATAGTAGCAAATATTGTCACTCAACAACCTTTGGCAGCAGATGTCTTTAGACAATATGGTATCGATTTCTGTTGTGGTGGCAACATTTCAATTGAGGAAGCAGTTCAAAATAAAAAAGTGGATGCTGAAACACTTCTAAATAAACTTAATGCATTACCAGTCTCACAACCTGGAGGTATTAGCGTTGAATATCTCGATGCGCCTTCATTAATTCAATATATTCAATCACGTTTCCACCAAACTATACGTGAAGAGTTTAAAAACCTTTCCCCTTACGTTACTAAAGTAGCGAGAGTACATGGCGAAAGATTTCCATATCTATTAGAATTACAAGATTTATATCGTCAATTTAGAGATGGCATGTTGGAACATATGGCTGAAGAAGATGAACAAGCTTTTCCAAAATTAATTGAAATCTCAAAAGGCCATGAGGTAGAAAATGCAGATCAGATTATTCAAAGCTTAGTGGATGACCATACTCAAACAGGTCAATTACTTCAATCTATGCGTGAATTAACTAACGATTATCAACCTCCGCAAGAAGCTTGTACAACATGGCGTTTAGTGTATAACCGTCTTGAGAATTTAGAACGTGAAACCCACGAACATGTACATCTTGAAAATCACGTTTTATTCAACAAATTTACAAGTTAATAAATGCGAGGTGTTAATGAATGGGAAATAAGAAACTAGCAGGCCACACCTTCTTAGCTACATTAGGTAAAAAAAGGTTGCGCCCAGGTGGTAAAGTAGCTACGGATTGGCTTATTCAAAAGGGACATTTTTCAAAAGAAAAGAACGTTCTAGAAGTAGCATGTAACATGTGTACGACATCAATTGAACTGGCCAAAACATATCACTGTCATATTGAAGGTGTAGATTTAAATAACAAAGCCTTAGAACAAGGTCGAAGAAATGTCGCCAAACATCATTTAGAGAAGTATATTCATTTAACACAAGCTAACGCTTCGAAACTACCATTTGAAGATAATAGCTTTGATATTATCTTGAATGAAGCGATGCTTACAATGTTGCCTATAGCAATGAAAGAAAAAGTACTTCAAGAATATTACCGCGTGCTTAAACCAAATGGCATTCTACTTACACACGATATTACGATTGTTAATCGCCCACTTAAAGAACAAGTAATCACTGAACTCAGTGACGCCATTAATGTAAAGGTAACGCCTTTAACTACAGAACATTGGTATCAACTTTATCAATCAGCAGGGTTTAGCATGATTGAATCTCATACAGGCACATTGTCATTAATGTCGCCCCTTGGCATGATGAGAGATGAAGGTTTGGTAGGCACACTTAAGATCATTAAAAATGCCTTAAAACCTGCTAATCGTCCGATGTTCTTTAAAATGTTCAAAACAATGCGCAGACATAAAAATAACATGAACTATATCGTTCATGCTGTTCGAAAATAATTGCTTCAAACATGATTCCATTGTAACTTATCTTCCCATAAACAACTCACAATGGAATCATGTTCTTATTTAAAAATTAGCGAGAAATAGGCATCCAAATTTCTGTAATATAATCATCGCTATGAGTATTTCCCGGTAAATAATGTTCAAGAAGTGGCATAGATTTAACTGTGACATCAAGATGTGGTAATACATTTTGATGGATGTGTGCGAGAGTTGTTTTAACAGCTTTAGGAACTTTACCCACAGCATTAAAAACAATATATGTTTGAGCCTCTAATTCAATTATTTCATAAGTCCCCTCATTGTAACCATCTGTATTTGTAGGTACGCCAATCATATATTCCATTTCTCCGTTGTCTAGCGAATAACAAATACCTAATATTCCAGATAATTTATGATTACTTTTTTCGATTATTTTTTCAGTTAATTGTTTATCGTTTACTTCTTGCCAAAAGTCAGGAATGCCTTGTTGCATTTCTTTTCCATTATTAAATCTTCGTTTTATTCCTACAAACTTTAATTTTTCTAAATCTATAAATCGGTAGTCCATTTTGCCCTCCTTTTCAGAAAATCAAAAATTCGAATTTCTTTCTTAACTATTATATACCCAGTTCAAATTGATATACGAAAGACTTATGAGGGTATATAATGGATTTACTTTAAATAGAACGTGCGCAACATGTTACGAGTGAATGAAGGAGAAACAATTATGAAAAAAACCATCTTGCCTGTCAAACCGATTAGCCAATTATTTCCGATTCCAATGGTTATGGGATGTGAAGGCGTTTCAGCAGCTATGTTACTTCAATATAATCATTATGATATTAAGTCAACAGACATTATGAAACATTGGCCTACGCATCCGAATAATCCTCATAAAGGTTATGTCGGTCATCAACTATTGATTAAATTCGGACATCATCAAACCATCTTCCCAGATGCTTATGTTCCCTATTTACAAACGTTTGACGACCGCTTCGTTGACGGTACTGGTACAGATTTGACCGAATTAGAAGATATTATCGACCAAGGCCAACCTATTATTATGTATCATACTAGTCTCGGCGATGCACCTAGTCGCAGAACATTTAAATTTGATAATACAACGACCGAGTTAGTTTCTAATATTCACGTAACATTATTAATTGGCTATGACGAGAATTATTACTATTATATTGATCCGTTATGGAGTCATGTATTTCGTAAATTTATCTTCCCTGCCATTATTCCAAATCGTTTCCAAGTCATTAAGATAGGTAAAAAAATATTGGAACGTAGTTTTAATGAACCTGGTAAGAAGTGTATTTATCTTCAACCATAATAAATCCTCGCTAAGTAATCTTTTCGAATGACTACTTAGCGAGGTATTTTCATTTTCCATCTTTTAAATATCGAAATCCATTAAGGCGTGATTCATTTCTGTGTCTATATCATCTGTGCGCCATTCACGTCGATAGCCCAAGCAAGGACACATATAGGTAATGCCTTTATCGACGATGGCCTTACGGAAATGAACATGGCCCATAATACTATACTGAATTGGATAGCTTTGATATAAACTATCAAAGTCACGCGTACCAATAAATGCATTGAAGAAATCGAATATTCTATGCGGTGTTGGCACAACAAATTGAGGATGCGTCACAATATGCGTCATTAAAATAATGTTCTTATCACTTACGCTTGCCAAATCTTTTGCAGTTTGCGTTGCTGCCAATTGAGAGAACGTTCTATCATCTGTTTGCCAATCTATCTTCACCTTATCTTGCCATGTTGCCCCGTAATATTTGCCTCGTTCAATACGTTCAAGATCAAACTTATCATCGGCATAACTGTAATCGTACCAAGCTGTATGACCGACAATCGCCCATTCATCATTAATCACATAAGGCTTTCCGATTAAACATTCTGGTTGCTTAGCATAGAATTCATAAATCTCTTTAGAAGTAATCGTATCATCGGGCGCCCAATAATCGTGATTTCCAGGCACAAATAATACTGGAATAGATATATTATGTTTTAACTCACGAATAAACTGACAGCTTTCTTGAAAATGATTGGATATATCGCCAGCGATTAATAATATATCTATATTTCGTTTTAAAACAACACGTGTAAGCGATTCTAAATAAGCTTGCGCATCCAGTTTAGGATTTCGATCAATATGCAAGTCTGATATGGCTCCAATTTTCATATACTTGTCCCTCTTACTCAATAATTTATTAAGTTTCAATTATTATGTCACATAAACTTTTAAATTTAAATTATTCTGATTATTGCATTTTAATAAATATATTTGTATTTCTAAAAATTAAGAGTATAATAAAAATAACTTTTAGCAATGACACATATTTTAATAAAATTAAAAGTTAACACCATTTAAATAACAGAATATTCAAACTATTACATACTACCGTTTATCTAATCGTACACTCATCTGTTAAAAGTGGAAATTTAAATACTAAAATAAGAAAGCGTTTTCACAAAAGATTATGAACTCCATGCTTTCTGAGGAGGAAGTATATGGCAAGACAGTTAGAGAGAGAATTAAGTAACAGACACATTCAGTTAATTGCAATTGGTGGCGCTATTGGAACAGGTTTATTCTTAGGTTCTGGGCAAACAATTTCTTTAACAGGGCCTTCATTATTAATCACTTATATGATTATTGGTATGGTGCTCTTTGCGTTTATGAGAGCCTTAGGAGAATTATTATTAAGTAATACACGCTTTAATTCATTTGTAGATATTGCAAATGAATACATCGGACCTTTTGGAGGCTTCGTTATTGGCTGGACGTACTGGCTTTCTTGGATTGCTTCAAGTATGTCTGATTTAACAGCCATGGGACAATATTTTAGTTTCTGGTTCCCACAAGTACCTCACTGGATTACGGTTCTATTTATTGTACTTATGCTTATTTCATTTAATATGCTTGGTGCTAAATTATTCGGTGAATTAGAGTTTTGGTTCTCAATTATTAAAATCGTAACTATCATTGCGATGATTATTGTAGGACTTGTGATGGTCTTCTTCTCATTCAGAACTTCATATGGACATGCCTCTTTTGGTAACTTAACCAATCATGGCGGTATCTTCCCTAATGGTCCATTTGGTTTCTTAATGGCATTTCAAATTGCTGTTTATTCATTTATTGGAATTGAGTTAATCGGAGTTACTGCCGGAGAAACAAAAGATCCAAGAAATGTTATTCCTAAAGCCATTAATAATGTACCAGTGCGTATCTTATTATTCTATGTTGGTGGCTTATTAGTCATCATGTCCGTTATTCCATGGAATAAAATTCATTCAGATAGCAGTCCATTTGTGACAATGTTTAGTTTAATTGGTTTACCTTTCGCAGCAGGATTAGTTAACTTTGTAGTTTTAACTGCAGCTGCTTCAGCAACAAACAGTGGTATTTATTCAAATAGCCGAATTTTATTTGGTTTAGCTAAACAAGGTTTAGGACCTAAAGTATTAAGTAAAACAAATCATAATAGTGTGCCATACTTATCTATGTTAGTGTCGTCTGGCGTATTACTTGCAGCCGCTTTACTCAACTTTATCTTCCCTAATGCGATGCAATTATTTATTTACGTTACTACACTATCAACCGTCCTCTTTTTAGTTGTATGGGCTATGATCATTATTTCTTACATTATTTATGTACGTAAAAATCCTGAAGAACATCGTAAGAATAAATTCAAATTATTCGGTGGACAAGCAATGGCGTATGTTGTCCTAACATTCTTCTTCTTTGTCTTTATCTTATTGTTCTTTAGCGCAGATACAAGAATGGCAGTATTTATTTCACCGTTCTGGTTCATTTTCTTATTCTTCTTATATAAAAAATATAAACAGAATGCAGAAGCATTGGCAGAGCGCACACGTAAACAAGGACGTAACTCTATTACCTACTAAATTTATGACTTACTATCTATCTTAGCGAAGTACATTCAAATGCGATTGTACTTCGCTATTTTTTAGTTTAGGCTAAGATTTTTAAAGGTAGAATGTATAGAACAAAATAAGTTAAATTAAAAATTCTTTTGTACCGTAGTCATACTTTTTTGATAGCTTATTTAACATCATGTAAAATAATACTATTATAAAAAATTTAATAAAGGAGTTATATATGGAACTATTAGAAGCTTTTCTCTTATTTATTTGTGCAGTAATTATTAGTTCTATTATTTATAATAGGTTCCCTAAAATTCCTACTGCTTTTATTCAAATTGCACTAGGTGTCTGCCTTTTTATCCTCCCTATTCCAATTCATTTCGAATTTGAATCTGAAGTATTTATGATGGCAGTCATCGCACCATTATTATTTGTCGAAGGGACTCACGTTTCTCGTACAAAATTAATGGAGTATCGCAAACCTGTTATTCTAATGGCGATGGGATTGGTATTTACGACCGTTATTGGTGTAGGCTTCTTTATCCATTGGATTTGGCCTAGTTTACCTATGCCTGCAGCATTTGCTATCGCAGCCATTCTCTGCCCTACCGATGCCGTAGCAGTTTCAGCTATTACAAAAGGTAAAGTCCTGCCTAAAGGTTCGATGTCCATCTTAGAAGGCGAATCATTACTTAACGATGCTGCTGGTATCATTTCATTTAAAATTGCAGTTACTGCGTTAGTTACAGGCAGTTTTTCAGCTTTTGACGCTATTGGCCAATTTATTATTTCGACTATCCTAGGTATTTTAGTAGGTATTATTGGTGGGGCATTAGTAGTTCGATTAAGAATTTATTTAACTGCAAACAAAGGTTTAAAAGATAGTAATACATTAACATTTATCCAATTACTTACACCTTTTGCGATTTATTTTATTGGGGAAGAAGTGCATGCCTCTGGGATTATCGCTGTCGTTGTAGCTGGATTAATTCACGGCTTAGAACGTGATCGTTTAATTCGCGCCCAAACTGAATTACAAATGAACTACAACCAAATTTGGAACACATTAAGTTACGCATTAAATGGTTTCGTCTTTGTTGTATTAGGTTTCATTGTGCCTGAAGTATTTATGGAAATTATTCATAAAGAACCTCAAAATATCACTTTCCTTATTATGATCTCATTACTGATTGCACTCGCGATTTATGTCTTCAGATACATATGGGTGTATTTATGGTTCAAAGATTTTTATTATCCTAAAAATGTGCAGTCCTACCTTGATGAGGAAGAAGACGCTGGCCCGCCTAAGCGTAGTCATTATGCGTTTATCATGACGATGTGTGGTATTCATGGTACCATCTCGCTTTCCATGGCATTGACCTTGCCTTATATGATGAATGGCAATCATGAATTTACTTATCGCAATGATTTATTATTTATTGCATCGTTAATGGTATTAATTAGTTTAATTATGGCGCAAATTGTTTTACCTATCATTACTCCTTCTGAAAAAGTCTCAGATTTCAAAGGCATGACCTATCAATCTGCTAAAATCTTTATGGTTCAGAACGTGCTTGATGCCTTTAAGAAAAAAGCTAAAGACAATAAAAATGTAGATTATCGTCCAATTCTCAACCAATATTTTAATGAATTATCGTTCTTAATTAATATGGAACCAGATAATCAAAATACAAAAGAATTGCGTCGTTTACAGGAGATTGCCGAAAAAGAAGAAACTGAAACACTTGAACGTTTAATTGACAAAGGACGTATTTCTAAAAAAGACTTAACAGACTATCGTAACGTGATGGAATTCAGTCAATCTTATCGTGAAATGTCATTTGTGCGTAAAGTAAGCCGTCTTTTCAAAATGCTCTTCCTCCGCTTTAAAGCTAGAAAAGATTCACGTAAGGAAGCACACAAAATTCATAAAGAAGACCGTGCGCTTATGCGTGAAGAACATAAAGCAACGTCTAAAGAGGATCATGCATCCATCAAAGAAAAACGTGAAGAGTATAAACAAGAACGTCATAAAGTGAAAGAAGAACGTAAAGCTCAACGAAAAGCATATAAAAATAGCTTCAACAAAGTACAACAAATTATGCGTGTCGTAAATCACAACATTATTATGAGAATGCGTGAAGAACAAAATAGTTCAAACGTACTTGAAGTCAGTTTAATTATTAACCAATATCATGCGTTATCACGTACAATTCGCCACAATCAAAACAGAAAACAACAAAAAGAAGAAAACAAAGACGTTTATGCCTTAACAACACAACAACAACATGAGGTAAAACTTGAAGCCTTATACATTCAACGTCAATTACTCGATGAATTAATTTCTCGCAATAAAATATCTAATGAAATTGCGACACAGTTGCGTGAAAATATAAACTATAACGAAATCGTGTTAGCACACGAAGCACAACATTAATTAATTAAGAAAGCAGGAACCTGAAAAATAACATTTCAAGTTCCTGCTTTTTACTATTTCTGTAATTTAAATGGCACTGTCGCTAAAATAACATTTTTTTGATAGAATAAGTGCATTTTCAAACGAATACTCGTTTGGTTGTGCAAGAAATTATGCCATGATTTTTTAGTGATAAACTGTGGTACTACTACAGTAATCACATAATTTTTATCATTTGCTTTTTTATTAATTTTATCAATAAAGCGTGAAATCGGACGAATCACACTACGGTATTCTGAATGTAAGATAACTAAACGCACGTCTGGGAAATGGTTTTTCCACTTTTCAGCAAAAGCTTTATCCGCTTCATCACCAAATGAAACGTGCACGGCGATAACATCATCCGCAATCATCTGTGCATAATAAACAGATTTATCAATCGCAGATGTAATTGTACTTACTGGAACAACTGCTAAGTTTTTATCAACAATTGGCATATCCTGTATCATTGCAGTTGATTTCAATTGTTTCGCAATATCTTTGTAGTGACTATTGATACGTAAGAATACGTAAACAACAATAGGTAAAAAGATTAAAATTGGCCATACATGTGAAAATTTAGTAATCAAGAAAATCATAAATACGATGAAAGTGATTGTGCCACCCACTGCATTCGCAATAAGTTTTGTAGCCCAACCTTTTTCGCGTCCTTTAACCCATTTAAGTACCATACCGAATTGTGCTAACGTAAATGGAATAAACACACCTACTGCATATAACGGAATTAAGTTCTCAGTTTTACCCTTGAAAATAATGATTAATAAAATCGCACACACGCCTAAAGTAATAATTGAGTTAGAGTAACCTAAGCGGTCACCACGCACTCTGAACATACGTGGCATATATTTATCTTTCGCCATACTTGCCGCTAACATTGGGAAAGCTGTAAAACCAGTATTGGCAGCTAATACAAGAATCATTACTGTAGTAGCTTGTACAAAGTAATAGCCCACATTATGTCCTAAAATATTCGCTGCTAATTGCGATAATACTGTCGTTTCAGTTTGTGGCATAATACCATACCAATATGCTAAGCCTACAATACCTACTAATAAGAAGGCTAAGATACCCCCCATAGTCACTAATGTTTTAACGGCATTTTTAGGACCTGGATCTTTAAAGTTCGTAACAGCATTGGAAATTGCTTCTACACCTGTAAGAGATGAAGCCCCTGAAGAAAAGGCTTTTAATAACAGGAATAACGTCACACCTGGTACGGCTGTACCTACGCTTGCATGCATATGAGGTGTCGCTTGACCTGTCGCAACTTTCCAAACACCGACAATAATCATAATAATTAACCCGATAATAAATAAATAAACTGGATATGATAATACAGTGGCTGATTCAGTTAAACCACGTAAATTCATAATCAAAATAAATAACACTAATAAACATGCGATTAATACTTTGTGATGATATAAAGATGGAAAGGCTGCCACAAATGCATCAGCACCTGACGCAATACTAACAGCTACCGTCAATATATAATCGACAAGTAAAGAACCACCT
Organism: Staphylococcus croceilyticus; assembly: GCF_002902575.1. Lineage (GTDB taxonomy): Bacteria > Bacillota > Bacilli > Staphylococcales > Staphylococcaceae > Staphylococcus > Staphylococcus croceilyticus. The sequence goes on from NZ_PPRD01000011.1 coordinate 44,909, forward strand.
GCAAGTAAGCCCCATTTTTCTCCTAAGTTTGTCTTAGACACCATGTAGGCGCCGCCACCTTTAGGATAGGCATAAATAATTTGGCGATACGATAAGATTAACGCAGCCAATAGAATTAATACCGCACAAGCAATAGGTAACGTATACCAAGATGCAATTGCTCCTATAACAGATAATGTGATTAAAATTTGTTCAGGACCATATGCAACGGATGATAAGGCATCGGATGATAAAATGGCTAGCGCTTTGAAATTACTGATTTTTTCATTTTTCAAATCTCTATTTCGTTTAGGCTTACCAATTAAAAGTCTTTTAAATTGAGTGAACATTTAACCCTTACCTCTTTTATATTCAATTTCAATGGATAAAATATACTCCCATTTCTAACAAAAGTATAGACACTTATCTAAGATTTATTAGATATTTATACTCTTTAAGTTACTTTTTACCATTATATTTTCAGGTATATTTTTATAATATAGTCATTTCAAAAATGTTGATAACAATGTATAAACCCCTTTATTGAGCTATTTTAACTAAATGTTGCTATACTAATCACAGTTATATATTTAAGTTGTTCACTATATAGAATGTTATTTAAAGGAAATAGAAAGAATGAAAAAGAAATTATTGATAAGTGGTACTATTTTGCTCATTATTATGGCTATCATTTCAATAGGTATTAAAAAGAAACCTAGTTATTCTATGTTTAGCCCATCCTCTCAAATTTATATTGATAAAATGGTTACAAATGAAATGAAGGATGATCACATTCCTGGTATGTCGGTGTTAATTATTAAACATAACAAAGTGTTTCTTAATAAAGGGTACGGCTACGCTAACATCGATAAGAAGATTAAAGTTTCTCCAAAGACACGTTTTGAAATTGCATCTAATACTAAAGCATTTACTGGCTATGCCATCATGCAACTAGTAGAAGACGGTAAAATTAAACTAAATGATAACGTAAGTAAGTACATACCTGGATTTTATATGAAGTATAAAGGTAAGAAAGAAGACATTACTGTTGATCAGTTAATCGCACAAACAAGTGGTATCCCTGGCGGTATTACTGATAACGATAAAATCACTAAAAAGAATAATAATTTAGCTGGTATAGTCGAGAGTATTAAAGGACGTACACTTGATACGAAGCCTGGCAAACAGTTCCAGTATTCCAATATGAACTACGACATGTTAGGCCTCATCGTACAAAATGTTTCTCATGAATCTTATTCAAATTATATAAAGAATCATATTTTCAAACCATTGAATATGCGTCACTCAACTACTAAAGAAAGTAACGACAAAAAAGCATACGATGCTCAAGGATATAAAGTGAAATATAGTAAGCCTTATGCTTATAATCCAGATTTCAATCTTGGTGATAATCCTGCTGCTTATATGATGACAGGCACTAAAGATTTAGAACCTTGGATTCGTTTCCAACTCAACACACATTCTAAGCAAAGTACATTAATTAAAGAAACGCATCAACCTAAAGTTGAAACCGAACAAAAATCTGCGCCAACAAGTTATGCTACTGGTTGGTTCGTAGACGAGAGTGCGAAAGATAAATTGGTTTATCACCCTGGCACATTAGAGAACTATTCATCATATATTATTTTAAACCCTAAAAAAGATTACGGCATCGTTGTGCTTGCGAACGCCTATTCTAAAAATGTTCCAGAACTTGCACAGCATTTAAACACTCAGATGAGTGCGAATCGACATGTCACAACACTTCAAAATTTAATCAATCAATGGCAAGGTATTATTATTGCGCTCACAGTTATCATATGCCTAGCTATTATTAGTGTTTTAGTGTTCATTTACCGACTCATTGCTAAACATAAACCTGTACAGTTCAATTTTAAATCACGTAATAATAAACTACGAATCTTGATGTTGGTATTGGCCTTTGCACTGACTATAGGCATCATTCATTTATTACCATCGATTGTTCTAGCTAATACAGACTGGCATTTCATCATGTCGTGGCTACCTACTTCTGCTAAATTAGCATTAATGAGCATACTCATACTTTTAACAAGTTTATTCGCATTTTTATTCTTGAACATTATAACAACCACCTCTAGCTCAAAAGATAAGAAATAGTTAATATAAAAAAGTATGAAATATGTTAAGCTAATCATACTAAAGACTAAGATTATTAAAGACCTCAATGCATAGGAGTAGAGACATGAAAAAGAAATGGTCCTTATTCTTTATGAGTCTAATCATCTTACTAGCAGGGTGCGATTATTCTCACAAAGAAGATCAACATGGGTTCTTTTACACAATATTTGTCAGACCAATGGATGCGTTACTACATTTTTTAGGACGCTCATTCCATGATAATTATGGCTTGGCAATTATCGTTATTGTGCTGATTATCCGTCTTGTGTTGATGCCTTTAATGTTTGTTCAAGTTAAAAATATTCACGTCGTTCGCGGCAAAACAAAAGTTGTTAAACCTGAAATCGATAAAATCCAAGAAAAAATTAAACAAGCTAAAACACCTGAAGAAAAAAGTGCAGCAAATAAATTATTAATGAAAAAATACAACGATTACGGTATCAATCCATTTAAGAATTTAATTGGAACATTACCTATTTTAATTCAAATCCCTATCTTATTAGGGTTATATACTTGCATTAAATATCCAACAAGTGGCGGTATTATTCAACATCCTCACTTCTTATGGTTTAACTTAATGCATACGGATATCGCTATGACTTGTATCGCTGCCTTCCTTTACTTTATTCAACCATTAGTGAACTCCATTCACTATCCTAAGAATGAACGTAGATCGTATTACGTCATGATGATTTTATCTCCATTATTTATCATCTACGCTTCTCTACAATCTGCTTCAGCACTTAGTTTATATTGGGCGGTAAGTGCAACATTCTTAATTATTCAAATGCATTTTGCACATAGTCACTATGCTAAGATTGGTAAAGCTGAAGGTGAAAAGTTAAAACAACGTATTGAACGCCAACGCCGTGAATCAGATACACCATCGCAAACAGAACCTACACAAGAGAAAGAACAATAAATTCAAATACAAAGGGAGCTGAAACCGCAATGTGTTTCAACTCCCTTTTCATTATTAATCCTTTATTTCATTTAAACGTTGCACTAATCTTGTGCCAATTAATCCAGTCGCGCCTGTTACAAATATTTTAGCCATGCTTTATACTCACCTTTCTATCTCTTTTTTGAAAATGAATATCCAAACTTGTACTTATTTTCCAGAAGTTCGAACTAAATCAATGGTATTCATCCATACAATATGACCTAGCAATTCTGAAATACGCTCTTCAATTGGCAAATCTTTAACTGGAGGCGTCAATTGCAGTTTCGGTAAAATATATTCATGGAATGCGATATGCACGGCTATACCGAATAATGAACCTTTTAAAGCCGTAACCTTTGAACATTTTTCAGCTAATAAACCATAAGCGAATGCATTAGCTACTGAAAAACCATAATGAATGCCCATTACTGTCACAGGAACATCATTTCCGTTGTAGCGATACGTTGCATTCTTAATATTCTCAGGTAACTCTAATTTATTGAGTAATGTCATTGGTGGTGGCTCTTCATCGCGTTCAGGAGTTCTAGGAGGCACTAGACCTTCCCAGCCCATCTTTACAGCACCACTTAACAGGCCGCCTACAACACCAGTCATAAGGATACGTTTCGTTGTTTGATTCATTATTATCACAACTCCTATTTTGTCGATAATCTTTTCAATTATTTATGGTTTTACCCCAAAATTCAAATTTTTAAAAGTAAATATAATTAAAGCCTTTGAATATCACATTTACATGCAACTTCAAAGGCTGAAAATATTTGGCTTATTTCGCGTGTCGTTGTTCTTCTTTAGCATGAACCATATTAGCTACAAATTGGTTAACTGGCGCCTCGATATGATGTTCCGCACCTAATTTAGCCACAGCGCCATTAATATAGTCAATCTCAGTTAAACGATTATTATTAATTAAATCCTGATACATTGATGGGAAATGAGGCCCTACTTTATCGTTTAAATCGATAAGATAATTGTAAACTTCATCTGCGTTTAAATGTACCCCATCCACTGTCGCAACTTGAACAATTTCTTGAGTGATTTTATAAACAAGTTTTCTCGCATAATCACTTTCATTTAGATTAGATAAACGACATTCTAAAATAGTACATAATGCATTTGCCGTACCATTTACACAAATTTTCTTCCAAATTGATTGTTGTAAATCTTCGCTTTTATGAGGATTAAGTTTTGCTTTTTCTAAAATATCAAATACTGTATCCACATTAGGTCTTCCTTCTTCTACAAATGCGCCAATTTCAACAGGACCAGCGCCCATCAAATGCGTATGTCCTGGAGACTCTAAACCAGCTGTCCAAGTTGTTACACCTCTTACAATGCGCGCTTCATCAACATAGTTTGCAATTTTACGCTCATGTTTTAAGCCATTCATCGTACAAACCATAATCGTGTTGTCATGAATGTGCGATTGAATATGTTGTAACATGTCTTGAAGTTGCATGGCTTTAGTGAATAAAAAGATAACATCATACTTAGCATCCTCAGGTATTTCCGTATCTTGGTACATAGGAATATTCAAATGGTGTTGTTCTCCATTAATATCAATATGTAAGCCCTCATTTTTGACGGCTGAAGCTTGAGGTTCCCAACCATCAATTAAGGTTACGTCATAACCTTGTCGATATAACATTGCGCCAAATCCACTACCTAACGCCCCTGAACCAGCAATCGCTATTTTCATATGTCATAACTCCTTTTTTTGTTAATGATGATTTTAAAATACTACTTAGCCTATTATCAGTCAATATTATTTGCTAAATATTCTTAAATTTCAGATAAATAAATCCTCTCTTTTTTATTGAAAAATGGGAACGACACAGAAATCTGGTTTAATAAAGGATTCCTATATCATTCCCATTTAAGGATATAATATTAAATTTTACCTACTTTTTTAGGAACTAAGAATAAGATTGTAATGAAAGCAGTTAAAGCAATACTTGCGTTGAATATTACCCCAGCTGCGCCACCAAGTTGTAAATTCATTTGTGAAGCGCAAAATCCGTAAATTGTACTAGACATCGCTACACCAAAGGCATTTCCTAATGAAGATGCCATCTTATAAACACCAGATGCTACCCCAACTTTATCGTCAGGTGCTTCAGCAACTGCTGTATCTGTTGAAGGTGTCGCGTATGTACCTAAACCAATACCAAATAATAAATAACCTATAATACTTGAAATAATATAAGCTACATTTGGTAAAAATGTTAATGATAGTAATAATAAACCAACAAAGGTAAAGCCACTACCCATTAATAATGGTCTTCTTGCTCCTTGTTTTTGTAATAACTTTTCACCTACACGTATCATGATAAGTACAGCTACAAGATACGTAATAGAAATGAGACCTGCTTGTAATGAGCTAAATCCTAATTGACTTTGATAGTATGTGTTAACAACAATTAAAGTACCACCAGCAACACCATTTAACATAAAGTTAGAAAGCGTCGCACCACTGTAGCCTTTATTCATAAACAAATGAAAATCAACTAGTGGATTTTCAGCTTTAAGCTCACGAATGATAAATAAAATCCCAGCCACTAAGAATACTGCACCTAGAGATAAAATCATTGGTGAGAATAATCCACGATCAGCGGCTTGTGTCACCATAACATTGACACTCAATAATGTAATTACAAGTAAAATAAGTCCCATTACATCAAATTTTGCTTTATTATCTCTTCCTTCAGTTTCTGGTTCATATTTCGTTTCAGGCGTGTGTTTAATTAAGAAGATGGCTAAGATAGATAATACAATTGATACAATAAATATCCATTGCCAACCAACTGTAGAAGCCATAAATCCACCAAATAGTGAACATACACCACTACCGCCCCATGAACCGATTGACCAGTAACTCACTGCACGTTGTCGTTCTTTTCCAATGTAATATTCATTAATAATCGCAAGTGTTGATGGCATAATAAACGCGCCTGATAGTCCCTGTAACGCACGTCCTATTAATAATAACCAAGCAACTGGCGCAATAATTAATAATAATGAGCCAATAATACTCAAGGCTAATCCTAAGTAGGTCATCTTAACGCGCCCAAATTTATCAGCAATATCCCCGGCGCCTACAATAAATAAACCTGAGAATAATGCGGATAAACTCACCGCAATATTGATTGTGCCCATATCTGTATTAAATGACGATTGTAGCGTTGGAACGACATTTACAAGAGATTGAGCGAACAACCAAAACGTAAGTACCCCAATAATAATTCCTATGAGTAGTCTATTATCTCCCCTAAATTCTTTTGAAGACTCCATTTGAAAAACTCCTCCTCATATACCCTAAAAACTAAACCTAATTAGTTTATATTAAAAACCTTATCATAATTACGCTTAAATGGCTTCACAAAATACTTTATTTTTTCAAATTATGATTAATTTGAATATATAAACTCATCTATATTAATAAATTTCATATTTTCGTAATTATAAGTAATACTTTACACC
>NZ_PPRD01000108.1:0-3703 GCF_002902575.1 Staphylococcus croceilyticus
GCTAGCACAGAAGAAGCAACGAAAGAAGCTAGCACAGAAGAAGCAACGAAAGAAGCTAGCACAGAAGAAGCAACGAAAGAAGCTAGCATAGAAGAAGCAACGAAAGAATCTAGCACAGAAGAAGCAACGAAAGAAGCTAGCACAGAAGAAGCAACGAAAGAAGCTAGCACAGAAGAAGCAACGAAAGAAGCTAGCACAGAAGAAGCAACGAAAGAATCTAGCACAGAAGAAGCAACGAAAGAAGCTAGCACAGAAGAAGCAACGAAAGAATCTAGCACAGAAGAAGCAACGAAAGAAGCTAGCACAGAAGAAGCAACGAAAGAAGCTAGCACAGAAGAAGCAACAAAAGAATCTAGCACAGAAGAAGCAACGAAAGAATCTAGTATAAAGGAATCTACTAAACAAGGTAATATATCAGACCAAAACGCAACTAATACTAAAGAACAAGTAGATAATATTGATGAAAATAGTACTATAAAAGAAAAAATTAATTATGCTGAAAAAACTTTAAATGATTTAAATATCAATAATGAAGATGCTTCTAAAATTAAAAATTCTCTTGATGATAATAGTAATCTTAAAAATTTATCTAAAGAAGAATTGAATAATGAAATTTTAAGAGCTGCATTAGCTAATGAATCAAATAACAATGATTACGGAATCCAAACATTAGCAACAACTGAGTCACTAGCTACTAATGCAAGAACTGCTTCAAATATGGCAAGCCCATTATCTAAGCTTAGAAAGTTGGCTGCTGTAACTACGGGTGAAAATGTAAATGACAAAGTTCATTTTTCAAATATTGATATCGAAATTGATCCACCAAATATTAATAAAAATACTGGAAAAGAGGAATTTTGGGCGACCTCAGGGGCTGTATTAAAGTTAAAAGCTGATTATACAGTTGATGATGATGTGCATGAAGGAGATACTTTTACTTTCCAATATGGAAATTATTATCGTCCTGGTTCAGTACGTTTACCTTCTACAGAACAAAAATTGTACAATTCCACTGGTAATTTGATTGCAAAAGGTGTATATAATAGTGCTACAAATTCTACTACATATACATTTACCAATTATGTAGATCAATATGATAATATCAAAGGAAGCTTCGAACAGGTTACATTTTCAAAACGTGAAAATGCCAATACTGATAAAGCCACTTATCCAATGGACGTTACACTAGGTAATGATAAATATTCAGAAAATATTACTGTAGACTATGGTAATAAAAAAGGAAATACACTAGTTGCAGGTACAAATTATATTGATCCTGATACGTTAGCACGTCATATGACTGTATATATCAATCAACCTAAAAATAATTTCAAAAAAGAAGTTTTAGTTAGTCAATTGACAGGCTATAAATTTGATCCTAATGCTAATAATTTTAAAATCTATGAAGTAACTAATCAAAATCAGTTTGCTGATAGTTTCACCCCTGTAACCTCAGGTTTAAAAGATGTTACAAATAATTTTAAAGTGACTTACAGTAATAATAATACGACTGCAACAGTAACTTTATTAGATGGGACGACGGCTAGTAATAAACAATATATTATCCAACAAGTTGCTAACCCAGATAGTGAAACATCTGCTACTAATGGAAGAATTGATTATACGTTGCAAACGGATGTGCAAAATTATACTCACAAAAATTCATATTCACTTGCTCAAGGTTCATCAACTGCAGATGGAGATTTAAAAAGATATTCTTTAGGTGACTACGTGTGGGAAGATACAAATAAAGACGGTATCCAAGATTCAAATGAAAAAGGTATCCAAGGTGTTTACGTTACACTTAAAGATAGTAATGGTAATGAATTAGATAAAACTACTACTGATTCGAATGGTAAGTATCAATTCACTAACTTACAAAATGGAACATATACAGTTGAGTTCTCAACTCCTAAAGGTTATACGCCTACCAAAGTTGATTCAGGTAATGATGATGCTAAAGACTCAGATGGCTTAACAACTACTGGAGTTATTAATAATGCAGATAATTGGACGCTAGATAGTGGATTCTATAAAACTCCGAAATATAGTCTAGGCGACTATGTATGGAAAGATACAAATAAGGATGGAATCCAAGATACTGATGAAAAAGGAATTCAAGGCGTAACAGTTACATTAAAAGATAAAGATGGAAACGTTTTAAAAACAACAACGACAGATGAAAATGGTAAATATCGTTTTGATGATTTAGATAGTGGAGACTATATTGTTCATTTCGATAAACCTGAAGGGCTAACTCAAACTACTACAAACTCAGGTAGTGATGATGAAAAAGATGCTGACGGGGAAGATGTACATGTAACTATTACTGATCATGATGATTTTAGTATTGATAATGGATACTTCGACGAAGACTCAGATAGCGATTCGGATTCAGACAGCGATTCCGATTCAGATAGCGACTCAGATTCAGACAGCGATTCAGACTCAGATAGCGACTCAGATTCAGACAGTGATTCCGACTCAGATAGCGATTCCGACTCAGATAGCGATTCAGATTCAGACAGTGATTCCGACTCAGACAGCGACTCAGATTCAGACAGCGATTCAGACTCAGATAGCGACTCAGACTCAGACAGCGACTCGGATTCAGACAGCGACTCAGACTCAGACAGCGACTCAGATTCAGACAGTGATTCAGACTCAGACAGCGACTCAGATTCAGACAGCGACTCGGATTCAGACAGCGACTCGGATTCAGACAGCGATTCAGATGCTGATAGCGATTCAGATGCTGATAGCGACTCAGATTCAGACAGCGATTCAGACTCAGACAGCGATTCCGATTCAGATAGCGATTCCGACTCTGACAGCGATAGCGACTCAGATTCAGACAGCGACAGTGACTCAGATTCAGACAGCGACAGTGACTCAGATTCAAATAGCGATTCCGACTCAGATAGCGACTCAGATTCAGACAGTGAGTCAGACTCTGACAGTGATAGCGACTCAGACTCAGACAGCGACTCAGATTCAGACAGCGATTCAGATTCAGACAGTGATTCCGACTCAGATAGCGACTCAGATTCAGACAGCGACAGTGACTCAGATTCCGACAGTGATGCAGACTCTGATAGCGACTCAGACTCAGACAGTGATTCCGACTCAGACAGCGACTCAGACTCAGACAGCGACAGTGACTCAGATTCAGACAGCGACTCAGATTCAGACAGTGATTCCGACTCAGATAGCGATTCAGATTCAGACAGCGATTCCGACTCAGATAGCGACAGTGATTCAGATAGCGACTCAGACTCAGATAGCGACTCAGACTCAGATAGCGATTCCGATTCAGATAGCGACTCAGATTCAGACAGTGATTCCGACTCAGATAGCGATTCCGACTCAGATAGCGATTCAGATTCAGACAGCGATGCAGACTCAGATTCAGACAGTGATGCAGACTCAGACAGCGACTCAGATTCAGACAGTGATTTAGACTCTGACAGTGACTCAGATTCAGACAGCGATGCAGACTCTGACAGCGATAGCGACTCAGATTCAGACAGCGATGCAGACTCTGACAGCGATAGCGACTCGGATTCAGACAGCGACTCAGACTCAGATAGCGACTCGGATTCAGACAGCGACTCAGATTCAGACAGCGACTCAGATTCAGACAGCGACTCAGATTCAGACAGTGATTCCGACTCAGACAGTGACTCAGATTCAGACAGTGATT
>NZ_PPRD01000108.1:3727-7623 GCF_002902575.1 Staphylococcus croceilyticus
TTCCGACTCAGACAGCGATAGCGACTCAGATTCAGACAGTGACTCAGACTCTGATAGCGACTCAGATTCAGACAGCGATTCCGACTCTGACAGCGATAGTGACTCAGACTCAGATAGCGACTCAGATTCAGACAGTGATTCCGACTCAGATAGCGATTCAGACTCAGATTCAGACAGCGATGCAGACTCAGACAGCGACTCAGATTCAGACAGTGATTCCGACTCAGATAGCGACTCAGACTCAGACAGCGATTCAGATGCTGATAGCGACTCGGATTCAGACAGCGACTCAGATTCAGATAGCGATTCAGACTCAGATAGCGATTCAGACTCAGATAGCGACTCGGATTCAGACAGCGACTCAGATTCAGACAGCGACTCAGATTCAGATAGCGATTCTGACTCAGATAGCGACTCAGACTCAGACAGCGACTCAGATTCAGACAGTGATTCCGACTCAGATAGCGATTCCGACTCAGACAGCGACAGTGACTCAGATTCAGACTCAGATAGCGACTCAGACTCAGACAGCGATTCCGACTCTGATAGCGATAGCGACTCAGACTCAGACAGCGATTCCGACTCTGATAGCGATAGCGACTCCGATTCAGACAGTGATTCAGACTCTGATAGCGATGCAGACTCTGACAGCGATAGCGACTCAGATTCAGACAGCGATGCAGACTCTGACAGCGATAGCGACTCGGATTCAGACAGCGACTCAGATTCAGATAGCGATTCAGACTCAGATAGCGACTCGGATTCAGACAGCGACTCAGATTCAGACAGCGACTCAGATTCAGACAGTGATTCCGACTCAGACAGTGACTCAGATTCAGACAGTGATTCAGACTCTGACAGTGACTCAGATTCAGATAGCGACTCAGATTCAGACAGCGACTCAGACTCAGACAGCGATTCAGATGCTGATAGCGACTCAGACTCAGACAGTGACTCAGATTCAGACAGCGATGCAGACTCAGACAGCGACTCAGATTCAGACAGTGATTCCGACTCAGATAGCGACTCAGACTCTGACAGCGATTCAGATGCAGATAGCGATTCAGACTCAGATAGCGACTCAGATTCAGATAGCGATTCCGACTCAGATAGCGACTCAGACTCAGACAGCGACAGTGACTCAGACAGCGACAGTGACTCAGATTCAGACAGTGATTCAGACTCTGACAGTGACTCAGATTCAGACAGTGATTCCGACTCAGACAGCGATAGCGACTCAGATTCAGACAGCGATGCAGACTCAGACAGCGACAGTGACTCAGACTCAGATAGCGACTCAGATTCAGACAGTGATTCAGACTCTGATAGTGACTCAGATTCAGACAGCGATGCAGACTCTGACAGCGATAGCGACTCAGATTCAGATAGCGATTCCGACTCAGATAGCGACTCAGACTCAGACAGCGATTCCGACTCTGATAACGATAGTGACTCAGATTCAGACAGCGACTCAGATTCAGACAGTGATTCCGACTCAGATAGCGATTCAGATTCAGACAGTGATTCCGACTCAGATAGCGATTCAGATTCAGACAGCGATTCCGACTCAGACAGCGACTCAGATTCAGACAGTGATTCCGACTCAGATAGCGATTCAGATTCAGACAGCGATTCCGACTCAGACAGCGACTCAGATAATGAATTACCAGAGACCGGAGAAAATGATAATAATAATGGACTATTAATTGGATCATTATTTGCAGGTTTAGGATCATTATTATTAGGTAAACGTCGTAGAAAAAATAATAAAAATTAAAATAAACTCTAGCTTTTAAAGTTAGAAAGAGCCAGGTCTTGAAGACCTGGCTTTATTTAAAAAAGGAATAGAATTACTTAAAATTTAAAACAGTTTGCTATAATAACTAGTAAATACATGTAATATACAAGGAGGCAAATTATGAGTATTGAAGATAATATAAAAGAATTAGTAAATGTAGTTAATTCAAAAGAAAATATTGAAAATTACGTATTTTTAAGTTTAGGAAAACTAAATGTTAAAGCAACCGTAAAGTTACTAAAAAAAGCTAGATATCTTGAGAGAGATATTTTAAAACAAGTGCAAAGTTTTCGAAAAAAATCTGGAGAATATCCTAAATGGGTCAAATTAGATATAGTCAGTAATTATGAAAGTATTTCCTTTAAAGAAGTAAAGGAAGACATGGTTAAAACTCGAAGAAACTATATTAATTATGGTATAGCATTAGATGAATATTGGAATACTGCTTTTTTACCTGAAGAAATTAATGCTAATGCATTTGTAATACCAAAAAAAGAAGGAAATGGTAAATATTTATCAGAACAAAATATTAATGGTTATCTAAAAAAATATACTAGTCATAACAAGGGATATAGTGATGACTTTTTTGAAAATAAAACAATAATTAAGTTTTATACTAAGAGTTATTTTTTAGAAGAAAGTCATATTTATGAGCTAGAAGAATCAGGATTTAAAAAAGGTTTGAGAAAAATTGATGATTTTTCAAGAGAAATCGATAAATTGATACGTAGTAGTGTTAATTATCTTGAAAATATGATGATAGAAAGTGGTCGTTATCACTATGGGTATTTTCCACATTTTGATAAAGAAATAGGGACGTATAATATTTTAAGACACTCATCTTCAACATATGCGTTAATCGAAGGTCTTACATATTTAAATAAACCATTAGATAAAGTTGAAAATTCAATTGATTATATAATTAATAATTATACTTATGAAAAAGATGGGAAAGCATATATTTTTGATGATACAGAAAATAAAAATGAAATAAAATTAGGTCAAAATGCTTCATTTATATTTGCAGTATGTGAATATTTAAAAGCTAATCAGAATGCTAAATATTTAGAAATGGCTCAAAAAGTAGCAAAAGGCATTGTGTCGATGATAAATAATGAAACCTATGATACTGTACATATCTTAAATTATCCTGACTTATCAGTAAAAGAAAAGTTTAGAATAATTTATTATGATGGAGAAGCAGCTTTGGCATTACTACGTTTATACCAACAAGATCATAATAAAATATGGTTAAAAACTGTAGAAAATTTAATGGATCGCTTTATTGCGAAAAAATATTGGCAATATCATGATCATTGGCTAGGTTATTGTACAAATGAATTAGTACAAATAAATCCGCAAGATAAATATTTTGAGTTTGGTATTAAAAATGTAAATAATTATTTAGATTATATTAAACAACGTGAAACTACATTTCCAACATTTTTAGAAATGTTGATGGCTACTTATAGATTAATTAGAAAAGCAAAAGATACAGGACGCGAAGAACTTGTTAGAAATATGATAGATGAACAATATCTTGTAGATGTAATTAATGCTCGAGCGGATTATCAAAGAATTGGTTTTTTCTATCCTGAAATAGCTATGTATTTTAAAAATCCTTCAAGAATTTTAGGTAGCTTTTTCATTAAACATCATGGCTATAGAGTAAGAATTGATGATATTGAACACTATGTATCAGGGTACGTTCAGTATCAAAAAGAATTTAACAAATAATGAGGTTTAAATTATGAACTACTTCATGGGAACAATTCTGGAAGGAAGAATTACTGGTGTTGAAAAAGCTCAAATCAATAGATTAAAATTATTTTTAGAGAATAATGAAGATGCTTATTGTGTATATTCTGCTTGGAATCCCTATACTTATAGAAATGCAATTCAATTTGGTGTTGAAGAAAATGTTTTTACATTATACGACTATTTTCAAGAAAGTAATAAATATGTAAATAATGTTAAATTTGATTGGATTAATTTCTGGGAAAGTGAACACAACTATACATTAAAATATGTTCAGAATTCCAATGATTTAAAAATATATGAAAATGGTCGGTATAGAATCTGTCTCTTATACACATCT
>NZ_PPRD01000109.1 GCF_002902575.1 Staphylococcus croceilyticus
GCACGTCAGACAGTGAGTCAACATCAACGAGTGAAAGTGACTCAGAGTCAGCAAGCGCAAGCACATCAGACAGTGAGTCAGCATCAACGAGTGAAAGTGACTCAGAATCAGTAAGTACAAGCACATCAGATAGTGATTCAGCATCAACAAGTGAGAGTGGTTCAGAGTCAGTAAGTACAAGCGACTCAGAAAGCACATCAGGATCAGAAAGTG
>NZ_PPRD01000110.1 GCF_002902575.1 Staphylococcus croceilyticus
GATGCTTGCCTAGGGGGCTGGGTCGAGCCTTGGTCTTGTAAAGTAGTTCTTAGGTAGATATTCACTTGTTTAAGTTGTTGCGCTTTCCTGTGGGAAAGGCTCAAGCCTGTAGTCTTGAGGCTCTTTCTTTTCCACTAGGAGTCTTCACAACTACACTTCGTAATCTACCTTAGAACTACTTACGTAAGTGTTTGAATGCTTACGTTCATTAATAAACTTAAATCCCTCAGGCGTCACTCAACTACGTTTCGTTATCTATCTTAGAACGCCTTACACAAGTGCAATTGCAGTTGTGTTCAATAAAAAACGCAAGGGTCACACAACGTCATTCGTAGTTCATCTTTAGAATTTCTTACATAAGTGCATAGCACTTATGTTCATTAATAATCAACATAGGAGTCT
>NZ_PPRD01000111.1:0-669 GCF_002902575.1 Staphylococcus croceilyticus
TTGATATGTTTGAAGCATATATTTATATGATTCAGGAATTATTCCCTAATGCACGCATCGTTATTGATCGTTTTCACATTGTTCAATCAATTAATAGAGAAATTAACACTGCGCGTATTCGTTTGATGAATGAAGTTAGATACACAGACCAACGATTTTATAATAAGTTAAAACGTCATTGGAAGATATTTCTTACCGACACAGAAAACCTAGAAAGCTTTGTTTATGGTCCTGTGAAACTCTTTGATAAATGGATGACACCTCAAGGTGTCTTGGATTATATGTTAGAAGAAAGTGACATACTTAAATCTACGCATCAAGTGGGCCATCAGCTTAGACGGGCTTTAAAACTTAATCAATCGGAAACGTTCTTTAATTGTATTAAAAACGAAACATCTATTTCTAAAGGTTTAAATAGAGTATTAAAAACATTCGATAAATTTTCACCTCATATTATGAATACGTTCAATTCTCCTCATTTATCAAATGGACCTATTGAAGGTTTTAATAATAAAATTAAAGTTCAAAAACGCATAGCCTACGGTTATCGTAACTTTGATAATTTCAAATGTCGTATAATTGTCAAAGAACGATTATTTAAGAAAATAAAAAGGAAACCAAGACTAAAAAAGTCTGATTTCCTCTTTGTCGCTTAATCTAATTATAATT
>NZ_PPRD01000111.1:679-23596 GCF_002902575.1 Staphylococcus croceilyticus
ACATTTATCAAATGGTCCTATCGAAGGTTTTAATAATAAAATTAAAGTTCAAAAACGCATAGCCTACGGTTATCGCAACTTTGAAAATTTTAAATGTCGCATAATAGTCAAAGAACGATTATTTAAGAAAATAAAAAGGAAAACAAGACTAAAAAAGTCTGATTTCCTCTTCGTCGCTTAATTTAATTGTATTTAAATAATTTTTTTATTTATCATCCGATGTTTGCGTAGAACCAAAAGAGGTTAAGCAGAAACTCATATAAGTCTCTGCTTAACCTCTTTCATATCACAAATAATATTTCTAATTCATTTGAGTTGTTTCACGTTCATGGATTCAATTCTCGCTACAAAAATTGAATCCACTACTTTCTTATACTTTGAGGATATTGTTAGTTAAACAAATGTAATAGATATCATCGCTACAAAATATCTATGTATTGTTCTAACATACTTATTAATATCCGTTAGACAAGAATTTAAACATTTTATTTACGAATTATTTACATTTTCACTAGTGCTTTTTTTACGAAGACCTATGCCAGTGAAACCATAAATAATTGCTAAAACAGCACATAAATAACATGGCACTGTCCAAATGAAGAATTGATCAACTGAAACCCCTAGCTGTTGAGTGTAATAAATACCTGATGTTCCCCAAGGTATTAATGGTAACACCATAGTACTTGAATCTTCTAATGTTCTGGATAAATTACTTCTATCTAAGTTCATATCTTCAAACATGTCTTTCATCAATACACCGACCATAATAATAACGATAGAAGCTACCCCTGCAGCGAACACCATCATTAAACAACATATCACAGTAATCAATATTAACGTACCAACTGATTTTACGCCTTTAGCTACAGTTTGTAACATAACGTCTAAACAACCTGATTTTTCTACTATACCTGCAAAGGCATAGCCACAAAAGATGGTAACAATGATTTCTGTCATACTCATCATTCCACCTTGTTCCATTAAGGTCTTAGCATTTTCAGAAAAGTGGCTCATACCAGTCATTTCAGGTTTAAAACCATCAAATGTTGCTTTAAAACCATCAACAATATTGAAATGATTATTCAATGTACCTACGATAAGCGCACTTACACTAGAAGCTAGCATTGACGGTACCGTAGAAACTTTACATAATAAGCAAACTATGATGACTAGTAAAGGGACCCACACCCAAATATTTATATTATAGGCTGTTGAGAGTTCATTTAATAATGCCTTAATTTGTTTTGAATTGGCACTACTTTTGGAATTTAAACCTGCGAAAAACCAAACAATAATACCAACAATTGAAGCTGGAATAGTAGTCCACATCATTGCTCTAATATGAGAAAAGATATTAATCTTAGTGACTAATGCAGCTAAGTTTGTTGTATCTGAAAGTGGTGACATTTTATCACCAAAAACAGCACCGGCTATAATTGCTCCTGCTGCCATTCCTAAATTCATATCTAATTGGCCAGCAATTGAGATTAAAGCGATACCAGCTGTAGAAGCTGAACCCCACGCTGTACCAGTAGCAACACTACAAATTGCTGAAATTATAAATGCAGATACTAAGAAATAATTAGGATTAAGAAATTTCAAACCATAATAGATTAATGCTGGCACTGTACCTGAATACATCCAACTCCCTACGATGATCCCGACTGCTAAAATGATAAAAATGGCAGGCATCGCAGTCGTTAATCTATGAGTAATCCCTTCTTCTAAATCATTCCATCTAAGCCCTACTCGAAAAGCGATTAAAGCAGCATAGGCTGAAGATATTAATAATAAAACTTGAATAGGTATATTAAAAACAATAAAGCCTGTGGTTACAACAATCACCATCACGATTATTGTAGATATTGCTTCAAAAAATGTTGGTTTTCTTTTCATAATCATCCCCCTTAATTAATTTTTAAAAAACCTCTTTTCTGTTAAATTTCATTCTATACACTTCCACTTTCGTACTATTCTAATCCTAGTTTATCTAAACCTAACTCTTCTACAGTCAATCCCTCATTAAAGAAATCTCTTTCTAAAATAGTAGAAGCAATCATAATAACGGCATCAATGTTAGGCGTATCTACATCAATGGCACGTCCTAGACTTGACCATAAAACAAGGCCATACGCTATATCCTCTGTTAGGTATCGATTTTGTACCGAATTAGGTCCTGGAATTTGAGAGAATACTGGACTTGTGTTAAATAAACGATTTAATGGTTCATCTTCATCTTTTCTTTCTAAATAACCGCGTTGGATACGTGCTTCTTTGGCAGTTAATAATTCGAACCCTAATTTACGTCCTAGTGTTAAACGCTCTAATTCAATGGCGTGTAATAATCTAACTGTATGTTTTGTAATTCCTTCTTTATATAATGCAAATGAATCAGCATAATCTATACGCCCTACATTAAGTAATGTTGGTCCTGGATGAACTTCTGGATTACCATTTTCTAAATTAGTCTTCCATAAGTTTTCCTCTTTAACTAAGTAAGGATAAATTTGACTTACTTTTTCAAAGCTTTCACTTAACTCATCTTTCTTATATGTTGAGAAGAAGACTTTACGTACTTTAAGTGATAAATCTACGCGCGCCTCTTCGAAATCTACACGTGTACCATATGTTAATGTATTAGCTTCCGCAAACTTAGGTTGCACGTCAATATGACGATCTTCTAGTACATTCATAAAACGAATTGAAGCCATTGCAGCAGCGATATTAAAGAAGATTAATTGATCATTTGTTACATGTTCTGCCATAATCTTCGCGTAATATTCAATATATGAAGAAGGAATGACAACTTGAATAATTTCAGCATCTTTCAATACGTAAGAAATATCATCACTTATATCAGTAAATGGAATGAATTTTTCTTCTCCTTCATCGTTGTAGTCAAACCCGCCTTTATCTATCGCGTTTTTGAATTTTTTTATTGATGAATTTCGACAATATAACTTCACATCATGTCCTTGGTCTACCATATCTACCGCGGCAGTAACTGCCCCGTTACCTGATCCTACAACTGCTATTTTCATTTAATAACCCTCATTTCTTTTTATTTATTGAAAATTAAAATATATAAAAATAACTCCTAAATCAGTCTAAAAGTCACATTCAAAAAATAAAGGGCGCGGGACAGAAATTAAAATAATTTCGTTGTATCCCCAGCTTGCTTTGTTTGTAGACTTTCTTTTCGAAAGTCTTTGTGCTGGGGCCCCGCCCGCCAGGCAAAGATAACTAGAATTGAAAAAAGCTTGATATAAGCGTATTTTCAATTCAGTTAGCTACTGCCAAAATGTGAGATGAGCCTGTAACATACTTAATGTCCCAGGCTCTCTTAAACATATTATCGTTATATATAACCGTCTTGGAAAAATTTTAAACAAGACCATAAATTATAATTTAAAATTCACTAAAATATAATTTAAAACTTTGTTATATTTAAAGTGAGAAATGTATTTTTTCTAAAAGGAGTTTTTATATGCCAGAAAATTATAATTATCAACCCAATCAACAAATCATCAATGACAACAATGATGACGCACGCTTGATGTCTATGCTTATTTTCTTATTAGGCTTTTTTACCTCTATAATTGGTCCAATCATTCTTTGGGCTATCAAGCGAAACGAAGCCCGTCTTATTGATCAAGCTGGTAAAAATTACTTTAACATGGTTATTTCATATTTTATTTGGAATATCGTTGTAGGAATTTTATTTATTCCTATTTTTGCTGGTTTTGCGATAAATAATGATACATTATCTATCTTTTTAGGTTTATTAGTAGTTATTTTATTTATTGCGCTTTTTGTTCTTTCTATTCTGTATTTCATATTTCACATAGTGGCCTGTGTAAAATATTTTGGTGGCAAAGAATATGTGGTTCCGCTTTCTATTCGAATTTTTAAATAGAAAGTTATAGACCTTATTTATTACAATATTTTGTAATATTAAAAAACTCTATGTAAGTTAAAACTATTCAATTTTCATAGGAAACACGCGCTTTGTAGGTTTTATTACAGCCTGTAACCTTGGACATGCTTCTATTACGAAGTTGTTCAAGGTTTTTGTGTTTCATTTACGAAAGCGTGACATCGCCCATAACCTCAAAATAATTTGCTAAAGTATGTGTTGTCGTTGGGAGCGACAATTAACTATTAAATTTTTAGATTTAAAGCTTCTTCAACATATCGCTAATTAACCAATTGTTGAAGACAAATTTGGGAGGACTTATTACTATGAATAAAATTATAACTATTTCAACATTAACAGCTGGCATTGGTGTATCAACATTAGGATTAAATGCAAACCATGCAGACGCTGCCGAATATAATCACAATCCAGTACCACAACAACACTCACAATATGGCTATCATCATCAATCATATGGTCAATTTATGCCACAAGATCACCAAAATTATAATAATAACGGACAATGGCACCCACAGTTGAATCATTATCAACCAAGTGGATATCAACAACATTTCCAACAACAATCATTCTCTAATACACAAAGCGCATCAAATACGACGTCTAGTACTAGTAATTCATCATCAAATGATATTACTAGTAGTTCAAGGGCCTCTTCAACTACGACATCAACTTCAACGCAAACAACATCATCTACCTCAGGCAACTTATATACATCAGGACAATGTACTTGGTACGTATATGATAAAGTTGGCGGTAAGATTGGCTCAACTTGGGGCAATGCAAATAACTGGGCAAGTGCAGCTCAAGCAGCAGGCTATACAGTAAATAATACTCCTGCTAAAGGTTCTATTCTTCAAACTACTCAAGGAAGCATGGGACATGTGGCTTACGTAGAAAGTGTAAATAGCGATGGTTCAATCACTATTTCTGAAATGAATTATACTGGCGGTCCTTATGTAGTAGATACTCGTACGATTTCATCTAGTCAAGCAAGTTCATATAACTATATTCATTTATCTTAAAAAATTAATAAATATTAATATCTGATTTATAGAAAATTCAACCTTCTAGTTTGGTGTCTTCGTCTTCGAGCTAGAAGGTTGTTTTGAATTTATATATATACTTTGAGAAAATATGTTTATTACTATTTATACTGCAAGGAGGTTTTACGATGCAGTGGTTAAAAGTAATACTTGCCGGTTTAATAGAAATAGTTTGGGTAGTTGGATTAGATAATGCTCATAATTTCCTCACATGGCTATTTACTTTAGTATTTTTATCTCTCAGTTTTTATTTAATGCTATCTGCTTCTAATCATTTACCAGTAGGCACAGTTTATGCCGTGTTTGTCGGCATAGGAGCTGCTGGTACAGTTATTACTGACATGCTATTTTTTAATCAATCATTTTCCATTACTAAAATGGGTCTACTAATATTACTCCTTATAGGTATTATTGGTCTAAAACTTTCTACTAATGATCAGAATGAAGGAGGAATATAAGATGTCCTGGATATGCTTAGTGATAGCTGGATTATTAGAAGTGTTAGGCGTTGTGTGGTTAAATGAATTTGCTCGCACAAAAAGAAAGTGGCTCATTATCGTTATGGCCATTACATTTATATTCAGTTTCAGCTTTCTTAAAATGGCGATGTCGACAATTCCAATGGGTACCTCATATGCTATATGGACAGGTATAGGGACCGCGGGTGGCGCTATCGTTGGAATGATTTTTTATAATGAATCTAAACATTTTATGCGCCTCTTTTTTATTTCATTAATTTTAATCTCGGTAATCGGATTGAGACTTCTCCAATGATATATAAAATTTTTAATTTGTATACGTTTTCTTCTTTTATTATACTTAAAGAGAATTACACGTTAAGGAGTGAGTTTAATGGAAAAAGTTTACATCGCTGGAGCAATTCCTGAAGTAGGATTAAATTTACTTAAAGAACATTTCGAAGTTGAAATGTATGAGGGTGATGGCATTATAGATAAAGAAACGCTTAAAGAAGGCGTAAAAGATGCTTCTGCCCTAATTAGTATTTTATCTACTAACGTTGACCAAGAAGTGATTGATAGTGGTAAAAACCTTAAAATCATCGCTAACTACGGTGCAGGTTTCAATAATGTAGATGTCAATTATGCACGTGAAAAAGATATTGATGTAACGAATACACCAAAGGCTTCTACAGCTTCAACTGCTGAATTAACTTTCGGCTTAGTACTTGCAGTAGCACGTCGTATCGTTGAAGGTGATAAGTTATCACGTACTAAAGGATTCGATGGGTGGGCTCCTTTATTCTTCAGAGGACGCGAAGTTTCAGGTAAAACAATAGGCATTATAGGTCTTGGAGAAATTGGTGGTGCTGTAGCTCAACGCGCTAAAGCTTTTGATATGGATGTTCTTTATACAGGACCTCATCAAAAGAAAGAAAAAGAACGTGAAATTGGTGCTAAATATGTAGATTTAGATACCTTACTTGAAAATGCAGACTTCATTACTATCAACGCTGCATATAAACCTGATTTACATCACATGATTGACACTGAACAGTTTAAGAAAATGAAACAAACTGCTTATTTAATTAACGCTGGCCGTGGTCCTATCGTAAATGAAGAGGCTTTAGTTAAAGCACTAAATGATAAAGAAATCGAAGGCGCTGCCTTAGATGTATATGAGTTTGAACCTGAAATTACTGAAGGCTTAAAATCATTAGACAATGTAGTAATCACTCCACATATCGGTAATGCTACATTCGAAGCTAGAGATATGATGTCTAAAATTGTCGCAAATGATACGATTAAAAAATTAAACGGTGAAGAACCACAATTTATCGTTAATAAATAATTGAACTAAAAAGAGGATTGAATCGATAGTAGTTTTAATACTATTAATTCAATCCTTTTTACATGTTATTTATTTTTAGCTTTGTATAAAAATTTTGTTTGGCTACTTACAAGACGTGTAGGTGTCATTTTCATAACACGATTTCGTACTTTAGTTGTTAAAGTGCCCTCTTTTTGTGCTATATTTCCTATTTTACGTGAACGTTTAATCACTTTAGCTGTATGTTTAACACGCAATTTATCATAACGTGCTAAAGCTTTTTCAAAATCATACGAACTTAAACAATTAGTTAATACAATAGCATCTTCCATCGCTTGACCAGCGCCTTGACCCATATTAGGCGTCGTCGCATGAGCTGCATCACCTAATAATATAGTACGACCATAAACAAACGTTTTTAATGGTTTCATATCATATAAATCATTTGTGATAATATCCGTTTCACTTTGTTTATCTAAGATTTGACGTACTTCTTCAGGATAATTATTAAAATATGCTTGTAAATGTGGTTTTTCAAATGAACGGTACTTTGGATCCTTTTCCGAAGCATTAATCGTAATAAACCAATAAGCTTGATTATTAATCATTGGCACGATTCCGACGCGTCCTTTTTGGCCCCAATACTCATTTGCGCTATCACTGTGCTTCAAGTCCGCTTCATCTACTAAACCTCTAAAGCATGTATATCCTTGGTATAAAATTTTTGCTTCAGGTTGTACGGTCTGTCTAACCGCGGAATGAATGCCATCAGCCCCAATACACATATCGAAGGATTGGCTCGCATGATTTGAAAAGTGAACCATCACTTGCGTATCTTCATTATCCACTTTAGTCACTTGATAGTCTGTGAAAATTGTATCAGGTTGAACGTAAGATTGAATTAACTCAATCAACGTTTGACGAGGCAACGTAACATTCAGTGTATCTTCTTTAAGTTTTGCAGCCGTTAATAATTTGCCTTTATCATCAAACACATCCATAGAAGTTAAATTTTGACCTGCATTTTTAATACCTTTCGCCAAATCATGGTTACCAAGTTTTCGTAAAACATTGTCCCCAATACCAATGCCTGCACTAACTTCTTGAATAGTTGATCTCTTTTCAAAAATTTTGACATCATGTCCTTGCTCTTGTAATAGTGCAGCAGCAGTGAGCCCTCCAATACCGGCACCTATAATTGCAATTTTCATTTATTTACACCTCAGAATTTAAATTCTTATTCATTTTAACATATTGCCTTATACCCTAAATATCCTCTATATAATTTAAACTTTTAATTAAATTAAAAAATGAAAGAGTACGGGACAATCCCTTATACTCTCTCACTTTAAATTACTTATTTTCAATTTTTAGATATGTAATAATTACGTCTTATTTTATCCTTTTTAATTCCAAAATGGTCATAATATTCTTTCATATACGTAGCTATTTTATCTGGCCATTCTATATCACTGGCATACTGATGTTGTCCTGGATTCTGTGGATTCCAACGCATTTGATAGAGTGTGCGTTGTTCATTGTCAAAGTAAGTTGAGCGAATAAATTTAGCTCCACCTAAAATAGCCATGCGTGGTGACGTCCATTGTTGTTCTTTGGCATAACTCTTACCAGTATGTATAGCGTCCTCATCAAAAGCTCCAATGCCGAAGAAATTGTAATATTGATGATTACCATCTTTTATACCTTGAGCAAGCTCTGATTTACCATTATTCGTTTCCACTCTTGCGTGGCTAATCAAATAAAGGATATTCACGCCATATTTATCTTGCGCTTCTATAAATGCATTAGCCTGATTCTCTAATATACCTTTCCCTTTGAGTATATGCGTTACTTCCTCTTTCGACATTGGCACGGTATGGTAAAGATCCATATATTTTAAATTATTGTCATCTTTTTTAATTTGCATCGCTTGTTCCACTTCAGTATTGCTTGCTGTGGAGAAGTCACCATTTTTATCAATTGTATTAACAAGATCTGATTGAGTCTGTTTACGCACTGCTTCTTGAAAATGATAATTGAGGTCACTTCTTAAAATATTCGTTTTATTAAAAATCAATAATACTACTAAAGCAATTAACACCAGTACTAACAATATCATAGGAAACTTTAAATGGTTATATTTCTTCATAGCTACGTTAAACTCCTGTTTAGCTTATTTAGATAAAAAGAAATAAGCGATAATTATAACAATCACTACAATTGCAAATGATAAATTAATTATTATTTTCATACCTGTACGATCACGAAACATGACGTTAAATATGACTAAACTGATTGCTAAAGATACTGCAAACATTGAAATTGCCAAAACTAATTGCATCATAATTAAAAAAATAATTCCTAATACGATAAAGACATTAGAAATGATTGTCATTATTTTAAGTGCTTTTGGATGAATAAGTCCTCACCCCTTTATGTAAATTCATATATAATCAACCATACCACAATTTGTACTTCCATGGCTTATAAAATAATAAAAAGAAATCCTTATTAAGAGTTAGATACTTAGAGTATTACTCCTAATAAGGATTTCATATGTGTAGTTAATTAGTCTTCGTCTCTAGACATACCTTTAAGTAAGTTCAACATGTAAGTTAAACTACGGTTCATATCATCATCTTTAAGCACACCCATTAAACCACGTACTGTTGTTTTAGCATTAGGGCTAGCTTGGTTTGCCACGTGAAGACCTTTATTCAATTTATTCAAGAATTGACTTAACTCTTGAACGTTTAACTCACCTAACATGAAGACCATAGGTGCTAAATTAGTAATTAACCCAGCATATAAATCTTTATTAAGCTCAGTCATAAATTTATTGATAATCACTTGACGACCTCTAATTCCACCATTCATTAAATCAAGAATTTTAGCTTCGTCTAGTGCTTTAACAATACGTATTGCTTTTAAAATACTATCTTTATTTTCAGCAATTGCATCTGTCACTTCAATTAAACTTTCTTGCTTAATTTGCTCTTTAGACTTTTCTAAACGATTAATTTTAGTAATTCTTTCAGCCATTATTTATCCACCACATTTCCTGGGAAAACATAATCTGGACGTTCCCATTTTTTCTGTACTTGGACACTATATTGCGGATGACGGTGTTTATCAACACGGAAGTTTGTTGGGTTCAATGGTGATTTACCTTTACGTGTTAATACTTCCATACGACAACTTGTACGTTTATATGAAGGTGTATCAGTGTATTTATCAACATCGCTGTTTGTTAATTTATTGATGGCACCTAAGTCACCGTTAGACATCGCATCATTATTTAATGGAATGTAAATTTCTTTGCCTTTTACGCGATCTGTAATTGTTGCAATTAATGTTGCTTCACCAGTTTCTGAAATTAATCTTAATTCAGCACCTTCATGAATATCACGTTCTTTGGCAAGTTCTGGAGAAATTTCAACGAATGCGTTAGGCATTTTGTATTTAACCATTTCAGTTTGATAAGTCATATTACCTTCATGGAAGTGTTCAAGTACACGACCGTTATTTACATGTAAATCATAGACTTCATCTTCTTTGAAGAAGTTATCAAAAGTTAATGGGAATAGTTTTGCACGTCCATTATCAAAGTTAAAGCCGTTCATATACAATGTTGGTTCGTCTGTGCCGTCTGGAGCAACAGGCCATTGTAAACTATTAAAGCCTTCTAAACGATCATAACTTACACCTGAGTATGATGGTGTTAAGCGTGCCACTTCATCCATGATTTCTGAAGGATGAGTGTAGTTCCAATCTGCGCCCATTCTTTGAGCGATTAATTGAAAGATTTCCCAGTCTGGTTTAGAGTCGCCTAATGGTTGTAACGCTTTATTAATACGTTGAATACGACGTTCAGTATTAGTGAATGTTCCGTCTTTTTCAAGGGATGGACTTGCTGGTAATACAACATCAGCATATGTTGCTGTGAATGTTAAGAACTCATCTTGTACAACTAAGAATTCTACTTTTTCTAATGCAGATTGTACGAAGTTGATGTTAGAGTCTACGATACCAGTATCTTCACCGTATAAGTATAATGATTGAATTTCACCGTTATGGATACCTTCCATCATTTGGTGATTGTCGCGTCCTGGTTTAGGATTTAATTTCACACCGTATTCTTTTTCAAACTTAGCTCTTACTTCATCATTATCTACTTTTTGGTAACCTGGGAATTGGTCTGGCATACTTCCCATGTCACTTGCACCTTGTACGTTATTGTGACCACGTAATGGATATGCACCTGAGCCAGGTTTTCTATAGTTACCTGTTACAAGTAATAAGTTTGAGATTGCTGTACTTGTATCACTACCGATATCTTGTTGAGTAACACCCATAGCCCAACAGATTGACATTGATTCTGCTTTAGCAGCTTCTTCAGCAAAGCTAATGATTTGTTCTTTAGGAATACCTGTTGCGTCTTCCGCAAATTCCATTGTAAATAATTCTAATGATTTATAGTATTCATCAAAGTTGTCTACCCAATCATTTAAGAATTGTTTGTCATGTAAATCGTTATCAATGATATATTTCGTTACAGCACCTAACCATACTAAGTCAGTACCTGGTTTAGGTTGATAGAATGCATCGGCACGTTCAGCCATTTCATGTTTTCTGATATCAAATACGTGCATTTTTGAGCCAAATAATTTTTGACCACGTTTAATACGTGAGGCAATTACTGGATGTGCTTCAGCAGTATTTGTACCAATTAATACTGTCATAGCTGCTCTTTCTAAATCGTCAATTGAACCTGAGTCACCACCGTGACCAACAGTACGGAATAATCCTTTTGTTGCTGGTGCTTGGCAATATCTAGAGCAGTTATCAACGTTGTTTGAGCCAAATACTTGGCGAGAAAGTTTTTGCATTAAGTATGATTCTTCATTTGTACCTTTAGAAGAAGCGATAAATGCTAAATGGTCGCCGCCGTATTCGTTT
Source organism: Staphylococcus croceilyticus (assembly GCF_002902575.1). GTDB lineage: Bacteria > Bacillota > Bacilli > Staphylococcales > Staphylococcaceae > Staphylococcus > Staphylococcus croceilyticus. The sequence continues at coordinate 12,407 of NZ_PPRD01000111.1, forward strand.
TTAATACGTTTGAAGTTTGTTTCAATTACATCAAGTGCTTCATCCCATTCTACTTCGTGGAATTCGCCATCTTTTCTCACAAGCGGTTTAGTTAAACGTTGATCAGAATTGATGTGACCCCAAGAGAATTTACCTTTAACACATGTTGCAATTTTATTTGCCGGTGAATCGTGTGATGGTTGCATTTTTAAGATTTCTCTATCTTTAGTCCATACATCAAATGAGCAACCTACACCACAATATGTACAAACTGTTTTCGTTTTCTTAATGCGTTCTTTACGCATTTCTGCTTCTGAATCTGAAACTGCGAATAATAAACCATCGCCTGGTTCAGCTTTCTTAGTTAAGTCGATCATAGCTGCTAATGAACCTGGTTCAGTATCAGTCATATAACCTGCATTACCTTCCATATTAACTTCCATCATTGCGTTACATGGACAAACTGTTGCACATTGACCACAAGATACACATGATGATTCATTAATAGGTACGTCATTATCCCAAATTACACGCGGATGTTCACGATCCCAGTCAATTGAAATTGTTTCGTTTACTTCAATGTCTTGACAAGCTTCGACACAACGTCCACATAAGATACATTGGTCTGGATCATAACGATAGAATGGACCGTAATCTTTTTCGTAAGGTTTTTCTTTATATTCATATGATTGTTCTTGTAAGCCCCATGCGTCCATAGCATTATGAATTTCACAGTCACCATTGTTATAGTCACACACTGTACAATACAACATATGTTTTTCTAAGATTCTGTCTAATGCTTCTTTTTGACTCGCTTTTACATCGTTATTTTGAGTATTAACAGTCATAGGACGATCTACAACCGTACTACACGCACGTTCAATTTTGCCGTCAATTTCAACCATACATGTATCACATGTTTGAATTGGTCCCATCGATTCGTTATAGCAAATTGAAGGCACGAAAGTATCACGAGATTTAATGAATTCAAGCAAATTCGTTCCAGGTTCCACAAGATAATCTGTACCGTCAAGCGTCAAGATTAAATGTTCTTGCATACTTTCCACCCCATCTATATTTTTTACCGTAAAATTGTCTAATTAAAAAATATTCCATTCCAATACCCCACATATATTGAACATAGAATTACTTTAATTGTATAACTATTTGTGAATATTGTTAAGACTTTCGTAAATTTTTTTCAATTTTTAAAGTTTTAAAACATAACAATAATTAAGTTTAATAAACTTATTGTATTGTACCTTTTTTGTATAATTACAAACTACATTTTCAAAAAAAGTAAAAAAATAAACACACCTACTCTTTGTTTAACAGAAAAGTTAGAGTAAGCGTGTTTATGAAGATAATAAATTAGTTAGTTAAATTGTTATTAAGTATATCTGAAGCTTGTTGTTTAGAAGAATCATTCGGAATAAAGTACCATAAGCCGTCACTTTGAATACCGCCTTGGCCTTCTAATTGATGACGATTTACAGTATTATTAGCATCTTTATAATTGCTTCTAACCGCATTCATATCACTTAAAGTTAAGTCTGTAGTTACATTCTTTTGAATTTCTCCTATTAATGAAGGAAAATGTGTCAATGCAGAGGCGCTTGTCATTTTATTAGCCATCGCTTGTAAGACAAGTTGTTGACGTTCTTGACGACCAAAGTCTCCGCCCGCACCTTCTTCTTTACGACTTCTAATAAATTCCATAGCAGTTTTGCCATCGACATGTGTTTTTTGACCTTTAGTAAACTGGGTACCATTTACAGTAAACGTATCATTACTTACGACATCCACGCCACCTAAAGCATCAATCATCTCATGTAATCCGTCCATATCAACAGTAGCATAATGGTCCACAGGCACATTCATTAATTTCTCAATCGACTTAACTGCCATCGTTGGTCCACCGTAAGCATAGGCATGGTTAATTTTTTCTGTTGTATTATGTCCTACAATCTGTGCTTGTGTATCACGTGGGATACTTACAATTTCTGTCGTCTTTTTCGCTGGATTTATCGATAACAACATAATTGTATCACTACGTTCTCCATCATTTGTACTTTTACGTTGAGCATCAGAATCCACACCAAATAATGCAATCGTAAATGGGTCACCATTTTTTAAGCTAACATTTTTAGAACGTAATTCTGAATGTTGACGATTTAAGGGGTTATGAATTTTATCCCCAGTAATATAAATACTAGCTCCTATGAATATAACTGCTGCAATGGCTAATACAACTAAAATTCCAATTAACCATAGTAAAATCTTTACGGGCAGGCTCATTTTATTTCGAGTGCTACGCATCCTACCACTCCTATCTTATTTTGTGAAATATATATCTATATCATTATATATGAAAATTATTTATTTTCTATACATCTCAAGTTGTAATTTTCACAAAATTAAGATAATCTAGAGGCTATTTCAAATATCCGCTTCCTTCATTTAAAATAGATAACATTTCTTCATGACATCCTTTATTACTAATAATAAATGGTCCGCCCTTAGCATAGTCTAATGGCCCTCCGTCTATACGTGTTATCTTCAAGCCTAGTTGTTCAGCAAATAAGAATTGCGCCGAAATATCCCATGGTTTAGGATCCGTATTAAAATGAGCGCCAAATTGACCTTTAATCACTCGTATTGAATCTAAACCACATGAACCGATATATCTCACGCCAAATGCCGCATCATATAATGCTTTATTGGCGCGATCATTAATATATTCAGAGCCAAAAGAAATAACTGCGTCTTCCAATTTTACCTCTTTTGGTGGTTGTAAAGGTTGGTCATTCATGTAAGCGCCTTGACCTTTAATCGCTTTATAAAGTTTTTTATGTGGATAATCATAGATATAAGAAAGTTGTGGTTCTCCATCTTCAAAGTAAGCAAGAATAATACAATAATCTTCCTGCTGTTTAACTAAATTGGCTGTACCGTCAATAGGATCCATAATCCATAGGTGCCCTTCATACGGCTTAATTGAATCATTGTTTTTTTCTTCACCTAACAATTGATGGCCGGGAAAATGTTCAGCAAGATAGTCTTCAAATTGTTGTTGCAACTGTTTATCTACATTTGTTACTAAATCAAAGCGGTCCACTTTAGTATCTGTAGTCATTTTAGCAATTAAATTTGGTATCACATTGTCTAAATGTTCAAGCCATTGTGCAATGTGTTGATCGATATGTTGAAGTTGGTTTAGTTCCATCTCTTGCACCTCATTTATATTATTTCATTTTATTTTATCTCAAAATCATAATTCTTTATAGATTTAACTATAGAAATAAAAAAATCGGCTAGTCATTTGCTAGCCGACAAATAGAAAGGAAAGTAAGTAATAAATATTGAAGATGTTTCGATGTAACTCGAACGATTCATAATAAGCTATCTGTTATATAGCTTCTACCCCTTTGTTTGAATTCGTTCTCCCCTGTTACAAATATTATATTAGCATAAAAATATTATATATGTAAGCGTTTTCCAAATAAAATATGTTTATTTTTACACCTAAAATCTACTATTAGGCATTAAATGTCTTACATCTCAGTCTTATGTTATAATTAATGTAATATGTAACGCATGATTGTTATTAGAGTAATCTTAATTATAAAGGCTGAAAGAATACCTTTCTCAATCGAGAAAACGTAATTTTTTAACGACAGGAGCTTACTATTCATAAGTGACCAACGTTATGTGTGCGGTGACTATAAGTGAAAGGGTTTGTCTCCAGTCTGATATGTAATGTCTGCGGGCGGTGAAAATATTGAATAAACAAGAAAGACAAAATCAAATTATTTCAGCTATACAACAAGGACATAAAGTCAAAGCTTCAGAATTAGCACAACAGTTTAATGTCTCAGTGCGGACAATTACTCGAGACATGGCTGAATTAGAAGCGAAAGGTGTTGAACTTTACACTTCTAAAGGTAAACGTGGAGGCTATATGATTCATAATGCTGAAGAAAGTATTCAACTTAATTTAAATGAACAACAAACTATTGCCTTATTCTTAACTTTAATTGAAAGTAAATCTTATTCAACGTTGCCTTATGCTGACTCAATTGAAACTATTATCAACCAATGTCTCAATTTGTCTAATGTTCGACTTCGCCATTCATTAAGACACATGAATGATTTCATCAAATTTGAAGACACTCAGGATATTACATTGCCTCAATTATTCGCCGATATTTTAATTTATAGCAATGAACGTCACGTCATGCTGATTGATTTTCAAGAAGATGAAAAGTATATCGCTGAAAATGTGATTTTTATAGGCTTACTTTGTCGTAATGGCACATGGTTGGCTATCATTTATGAAATAGGTTCAGGTCGCACACGCGAATTACCTGTACTTGATATATATGACATTTCTTATTCTTTTGAAAAAAACGATTAAAACTTACGATATAACTATTGATAACTATACTGAATTTTTAAATCCAGTTGAGGAAGAAGAACAGTAATAACTTGATGCAGTTTTCTTCCTCGATTGGCCTATACTCCTTCTCTTCGCTTCACTTCCCACATTTTCCTAAAAGGAGCAACGCAATGACAAACGCTCATCTACCTATTAACTATCAACATAATTTAATAGAATTACTCACACTTATTGAAAAAATAAAATATTACTATTTCATGGAACCAAAGCTACTCATTCAAGCTATTGAACAATTCAATATAACCGTTGACATGTATCATTCAGAAACAAATATGCAACAGCTCGAACACAATGCTAAACCTACGATACCTCTATCTCCCGCTTCTCCCTTTACTACTTATCAAAGTTTACTTCATTCACTACACCAACAACCTCTTCATCACTTTCAACAAGGCGAATTGCTCTACGATTTACATGAACGTCATCGTCGCATCTATCAAACTTACATCACTATTAAAAGCATGTTTAATGAATTATAAATATTAGCCTATTTTTAAAATAAGTTACCTCCTAACGTAAATTGTCTTTACACTGGCAACACGATATAATGAGGCTAGATTAATGTAACTTAGGAGGCAGCATTATGTTGGGTTTCTCAGTGTACTTAGGTGAGCCGTTAAATAAAGAATATATTTTAAAAATGATAGACAAAGGTTACCGTTATATATTTACATCTTTACAAATTCCTGAGGAGAATGAAGAAACGAAATTGACATATTTGGGAGAATTATGCCAATTATTACAGGACACTCCTGTAACCTACATTATTGATCTCAATCCTTCTTTACTTAATCAACAACTTTACAGTTTTTTACAACAGTATCCAAATGGGGATTTTGCGATCAGAATAGATGACCATTTAAATATGGCTTTAATGCATGAACTTTACACACATAATTTAAAATGTTGTTTTAATGCTAGCACTATGACGTCAGACATACTTAAATCAATCTACACACAAAAACATTTACCTGAAATATTATACTGCCATAATTATTATCCGAGACCAGACACTGGTCTATCACTGAGTAGTGTAAAAGAACGTAATCAATTAATTACTCAATATGATAAGGATGCGCAGATTATTGCGTTTATTCCAGGTACTACGCTAAGAGGACCTTTATTCAAAGGTTTACCTACTATAGAACATCATAGATCAACACCTACATTATTAGCTGCACATTCATTACTTACTATCGGTATCCATCACATTATGATTGGCGATTTAGCTATTAGTGATGATAAAGCTAATGCCTTAGCACAAATGATATTTCATCGTCATTTTGTTATTAGGGTTTCATCTTATTCTTCTGCCTATGCAGAACTCATATTTAGAACACATACATCGCGTATCGATGCACCAGAACATCTTATTCGTTCCAAAGATTCGAGAGCGATAAACCATCTTACTATTAAACCAAATCATCTCCATGATTGCGTGCGCAAGAAAGGTACAATTACAATCGATAACCTTTTAAATCAACGCTATGAAGGCGAACTTCAAATTATTAAATCAGAGTTACCTAGTCATCCCAACATTAATCATGTTGCTACTGTTTCTTCTGAAGATTTATATATTCTTGATTTGATTCAACCTGGCGACACATTTGAGATTATTTCTGAAAAGGAGGACTGTCTATGGAACACTTAACAACGGAAAGTAGAAATCAGCACACGATGCATTTAGATGAAATGTCTATCGCAGATGCACTAAATACAATGAACCAAGAGGATCAACAAGTAGCGCAAGTCGTAGCACACATCCTGCCACAATTACGCGACGTTATCGAACAAACAATCCAGCGTTTCCGTAGTCACGGTCGCCTTATTTACATCGGAGCAGGCACTAGTGGTCGCCTGGGCGTATTGGATGCTGCTGAATGTGTACCTACGTTTAATACTCAGCCAACTGAAGTTGTGGGGATTATTGCAGGTGGACAACAAGCGATGACTGAAGCGGTAGAAGGTGCGGAAGATAGCTTTGAAATGGGCGCTAAAGATTTACAAAATATTCATTTAACTGAAAAAGATATAGTCATCGGTATTTCAGCGAGCGGTAGAACGCCTTACGTTAAAGGTGCACTTGAATATGCGAATTCATTCAATGCAATGACAGTCGCATTATCATGTAACACTAATAGTGAGATTAGCAAATTAGCTCAGTTTCCTCTTGAAGTACCGGTGGGTCCTGAAGTGTTAGCTGGCTCAACTCGATTAAAATCTGGCACCGCTCAAAAACTCGTTCTAAATATGATTTCTACATTAACCATGATTGGCATTGGAAAAGTGTATGACAACTTAATGGTCGATGTGAAACCAACAAATTATAAATTAGAGCAACGTTCTATTCACATTATTGAAGATATTTGTGGCTTAAGTTATGAAGAAGCTTTAGATTTATATGAACGTTCTGATTCTAATTTAAAAGTTGCCATTGTAATGAACTTATGCGATACCACTAAAGAAGACGCTAAATTAAGATTATTAAATCACAACGGAGTGATTAAACAAGCTATCAAATCTTAAGGAGGCACTGCGTATGAACAAAGAACAACGACTCGCCCACGACATTTTGGATGCTGTGGGCGGAATTGAAAACGTTAGTAACATTATTCATTGTATGACACGTGTACGTTTAAAAATAATTGATGATAATAAAATTGATTACACTGAGTTAAAAAAGATTGATGGCGTACTTGGAGTTGTGAAAGATGAACGTCTTCAAGTCGTCGTCGGTCCTGGAACTGTAAATAAAGTTGCACAAGAAATGGCTAAAGTGAGTGGCACTCAATTAAGTGAAGATATCTCTCACGAACAAAACCACAAGCAACATATTGCACAACAAGCACAAGAAAATAAAGCTTCGTATACAAATAAACGTAAACAAAGCAAAATGAACCAAATTTTAAAAACAATTGCTAATATTTTCATCCCTTTAATCCCAGCTTTTATTGGTGCTGGTTTAATCGGTGGTATTGCCGCCGTCCTTAACAACTTCATCACTGCTGGTTCTATATCTGCTGATTGGGTGAAACAACTGGTTGCGGTATTAAATGTGATTAAAGATGGGATGTTAGCATACTTAGCAATCTTTACTGGTTTCAATGCTGCTAAAGTCTTTGGGGCTACACCAGGTTTGGGTGGCGTTATCGGGGGTACCACATTACTAACAGGTATTACTCCAGAACATCCAATTAAAAATATTTTTACGGGTGATCCTTTACTTGCAGGTCAAGGTGGTATTATCGGTGTTATCTTAGCAGTATGGCTACTAAGTTTAATTGAAAAAAGATTACACAAAATAGTACCAAATTCAATCGATATCATCGTAACTCCTACTATTTCACTATTAATAATCGGTCTATTAACTATATTTGTTATTATGCCTATTGCTGGATTTATTTCAGATGGTTTAGTGGGCGTTGTTAATTGGGTCATCGGCGTAGGTGGACCATTTAGTGGCTTTATCATTGGTGCTTTCTTCCTACCACTGGTTATGTTAGGGTTGCATCATATTTTCACTCCTATCCACATTGAATTGATTAATCAATCAGGCGCTACATATCTATTACCTATAGCAGCTATGGCTGGTGCAGGACAAGTAGGTGCTGCCCTTGCACTGTGGGTAAGATGTAAAAAGAATACAACTTTACGTAATGCTATTAAAGGGGCTTTACCTGTCGGCTTCTTAGGTATTGGTGAACCACTAATTTATGGGGTAACACTTCCTTTAGGTCGTCCATTTATTACAGCATGTATTGGTGGCGGTATTGGAGGGGCAGTGATCGGAGGCATCGGTCACATTGGTGCTACAGCTATTGGACCTAGTGGCATCTCTTTATTACCTTTAATCGCACATCAAAAATATCTTGGCTATATTATCGGCTTAGTCTCTGCCTATATTGGAGGATTTGTGTTCACATATTTCTTCGGTACGACTAAAGAAATGAGAAACTTAGACAAATTAGGTGATTAGATGACAAATATTATATATATCATTGATGAGAATTATAGTTCATTTTCTAAAAATGAGAAAAAATTATCACGCTTCATATTAAATTCACCACATGCCCTCTTACGGATGTCTAATCAAGAGGTCGCAGAAGAACTAAACATTAGTGTGTCAACGTTAAATCGTTTTAGTCAGAAATTAATGAATGCAAGCTTTCAAGTGCTTAGAGATGAATTAAAAACTTTATTTCCAAAACAAGTCACACCTTATAATATAGAACTTGTGAACAATGAACCTGTCGAGACATTGAAAAAGAAACTATGTGCACGTGCAGAAGAAGCGTTAAAGAAGAGTGCGAGGTTTACAGATGATAGCACCATTGATAAAATTTGCGATAAATTTAAGCAATCAGAAACTATCTTTATCTTCGGATACGGTGCTTCATTTGTTTGTGCTACTGACTTGTATCAAAAATTGTCACGCGTAGGTTTAAATGTTCAACTTATTCAAGAAACGCATCTGTTCACGACAATGTTATCAACGCATAGTGATAAAGATTGTGTTATATTTATTACCAATAACGGTGAACAAAGCGAATTACAAGCGATGACGAAAGTCGTTGCTGACTATCATATTCCTATTATTGCAATTACAAGTTCTGATAATAATCCAATAGCACGTCAGTCTGATCTTGTGTTAACTTACGGTCACTCTGATGAAAATGATTTACGTATGGGCGCAACAACTTCTTTATTTGCTCAAATGTTTACAATTGATGTACTATTTTATCGTTATGTTGCGTTAAATTATCAATCTTCTTTAGATTATATTACTCAATCAAAAATGGCTTTAGATAATTATCGAAAACATTTATCAAATATTGAATTTAAACATTAAGAAAGTATAAAAAAAGGCGATGAACATTCATCGCCTTTTTTTGAATAATGTGTTGTTTATAGTTTATTTTCAGTTTTTTATTTAAGATTGCGTGATGTATCATTTTTATGATGGCCACGAACGAAATAGTAAACTGTTACACCAGCTAAGAAAATGATACCGATAATAACAGATACTACAGTATCTTTGTTGAATAACATACCTACAAGTACTACCAATAAGAAAATAATTGTAATGATACTTGCAGGAGTACCACCAGGCATTTTGAATGGATGCCCTTCAACTTTTTCAGGGTGTAACTTTCTGAAGCGAATATGACTAATTAAAATCATAAACCAAGGAATCATACCTGGTAAAATTGAAGCACTGTATACATATACGAAAATGCTGTCTGCACCTTCAACGAATAAAGGAAGAATAACATTTAATAATGCACCAATTAAGATACCAATAGCAATGGCTAATACCGGGTAGAATGGTACACCATTTTTCATAACGCGAGTGAAGATTTTAGGCATTTGACCTTTTTGAGCTAATGTAAAAATCATCCGGCTCGCACTAAAGATACCTGAGTTACAACCTGATAATGCAGCTGTTAATACTACGAAGTTGATTAAACCTGCTGCGAAAGTGATACCAATTTTAGCAAATGTTGCTACGAATGGGCTACCAATGTTTCCTAATTGATTCCAAGGGTAAATAGAAACAATTACAAAAATAGCTCCAATATAGAAGATTAAAATACGCCAGATAACACCGTTAACTGCACTTTTAATATTCTTTTGAGGATCTTTAGTTTCCCCTGCAGTAATACCGATTAATTCAACACCTTGGTATGAACCAATAACGATTGATAATGCAAAGAAGAATCCTACTAAACCATTTGGCATGAAACCACCATGAGACCATAAATTAGAAATACCAATTGGATGGCCACCATTACCAATACCAAAGAAGATTAAACCAAAACCTGCAACAATCATTAATAAGATTGTTACTACTTTAATCATTGCGAACCAGAATTCAAATTCACCGAATGCTTTAACAGATGTTAAGTTTGCTGCTAATAAAAGTAATACTGCAATAACACCTGGAATCCAACCTGGTAAATGTGGGAACCAATAGTTCATGTATTCACCAACGGCAATAACTTCACTCATCCCTACTACAATCCACTGGAATATATTACTCCATGCTGTCATGTAACCAGCTGCTGGATGAATATAGTCACTAGCGAATGTTGCAAAAGATCCAGTTGTTGGATTTAAGTAAATCATTTCCCCCATTGCTCTCATGATTAAAAATAAAAAGATACCTGCGATTAAATACGCAAAGATAACTGAGGGACCAGTCCACTTAATTGTACTAGTTGCTCCCATAAATAAACCAACACCGATAGTCCCACCAAGCGCTATCATTCTAATTTGACGTGCACTTAGCCCCCTATGTAATTCATTGTTATCCATATAAAATAACCCCATCTCTATTTAATCTAAGGTGGAATAGTTTTATTTTTCAGAAAACCTTTTTTTGCTTTCCCTCTTTCCCTAAAAAAACATCCTTTACCTTATTGAAGTTATTATACTATAATTTGACAAAATTAAAACAAAAATTTTACAAATTTTTGAAATCGCTTCCATTACTGTCATGATTAGTGTTTGCTAATTTTAAAAAACGTCGATTTTACGCCTTTTTAACGCGTTAAAGCGAGTTACTTTTTACATATTTTTTTATTGGAAAATTTCACTTTTTTAAAATACTACTATTGTATATCAGTATTTAATGTTAAATATTTTTATATTTAGATATATCGTTTTTGTAAAAATAGAATATGTTATACTCTTCATAGATTAATTAAGGGAGCATATTAAAATGCAAGCATTAGTACAAAAGAGTGCTACAT
>NZ_PPRD01000112.1 GCF_002902575.1 Staphylococcus croceilyticus
AGATAATATAGATAAATTAAGTGAATTTAAAGAACCTAATGACATTCTATATTTATGCGATTCTCAAGAAAAAAATAATGTTTATAAAAATTTTATTCTAGATGTAAAGAATTATTTTGAATATAGTGGTGAGAAAAAATATGAATGACAAAATAAATCATTTGATTAAAATAACAGGGGGGGTTACAGGATTCTTTTTCTTGTTACTAATTATAGTATCATGTACGGTATGGCAAATAGGATGGATAGATATCATAAGTTATACTGTAACAATATCAACATTTATCACTATAGGGTATGAAAGGTTTATGTGGAAGTGGAAATTGTTTCGTATATTTAATAAGCAAGTTGATATATCAGGAGATTATGTGGCAACACTCAGACATTTTTATGGAGACGGTGGAATTAAAGAGGTAAGTGTGGAAATAAAACAAACTTTTTTAACAGTAAATATTGAATTAATAAGCGATGAAATTACTAGTAATAGTATTACAGCAGATATTATTGAAGAACATGGTAAAAATATATTGTACTATACTTATATAACAAATCCAAAAGCCGAATTCGAAAAGAAAAATCCTATTAATCGAGGAACAACAAGATTAATAGTTGGAGAAAATGAATTGACTGGAAAGTATTGGACTGGAGCCGAAACCACAGGTGATCTAAGACTCAAAAAACTAAAATAAAGTATTGATACCAAAATAAATTCAATTTTATTTTGGTATTTTTAGCAATATCACTAACAAGGGGAAGCATACCATAAATAAAACTAAAAAATAGGTTGTGTAATGTATATTACATAAAAGAAGATGTACTAAAATTAAAAGCATCCTTCACATGAAGTGAGGGATGCTCTACTTATTTCAAAAAATCTATTTATAGGTTATTTCTTTAAGTCTTCATCAAGCTTTACGAGTGTTGGTTTAGGAATATGAATGCCTTCTTCACTAAAGTACTGTATTACTTCTTTACGAAGCAAGCGTTGACCTGGGAAGTGCATTCCTGGCTTAACATGTGCTAAAAGTTTAATAATCATTTCATTCCCATCAACACTATCTAAACCAAGCAATTCAGGTGCTGCTACAAACATGTCATATTTGTTTTTCAACGTTGGTAAAAATTCTAATAATTTTTCTTCTATGACTTCGTAATTCTCATTAGGAGAAATCGGTATCATTACAAGTGGGGAAACATCCGTTGTTGAATAGTTTACTATTTCACTAATCGTCCCGTTAGGCAATGTATAGATTTCTCCGGTATCTGATTGTATACTTGTTGATCTTAAACCAATCGTTTTAACCGTACCTTCTGCGATAGTTACGCCAGATGAATTAATTTGAACATAATCACTTACATCGAACTGTCCTTCAAATATAATGAAAAAGCCGGTAATAATATCTTTAACAATGGTTTGTGCTCCAAAACCAACGGCAACACCAACAACTCCAGCTCCAGCTAAAATCGCTGATACACTGATACCAAAACGTGAGAGTATTGACGTAAGTACAATAAACCATACGACATAACTTATTAAATTTTGGAGCAATTTTGATAGTGTTTCACTTCTTTTAATTTTATGACGATTCTTTTTCTTTTCATTAACTGTGAAAAATTTAGTAACTAATTTTCTTAATATAGTAATTACAATCATACCCATTAAGATATAAGCAATGATAATTAGAATATTAATTAACACACTTTGATAAAATTCAATTTGTGTCATAGGTTCAAATAACCTATACAATGTATTTTTTAGTTGATTCATAGTAACTGTATTACCTCCGATAAATTTTTCTATGTACAAATCTCTATAGATAATGGGTAGTAAGCCATCATTAAATATAACTAAAAAGTAAATTGTTTGCAATGTAAGTAAATTAGAATTTCAAAATGATAATGTTTAAAATATAGTTGTTACATAAATACTTATAAAATTATTTTTTATAAACTCTAAAAAAATCAGTTAAACCAGTTTATATTAAAGGTGGAATATAATGTATAAATATAAAAAGAGATTTATTAACTCGACTAAACCTTCTACTATATTCGATTCTAATGGGGATAAAATAGGAGTTGTTCAAAAGTATTATAAAAATATATTCGAAAAAATTATAGGAAATGTATCTTTTGGACGCTTTTTTGAAAGATATCTTTTTAAGGATGATAATGACAATATCATAGTAAAGTCAAAGAAAACAGGAATGCAACAGAAAAGAAATTATATACTAACATATTTTGAAGTTAATTCTGGAGTATATAACGAAATACACTTAAGTAATGAAGAAAGATTTAATAAAGAAAAAATAGGATTGTTCGAGTATGAAAATCACCTTTTTACAGTGAGTGTAGATAAAAAAGAACATTGCAAAATGATAGATACAAAAGATAATAACGAAGTGGCTGGTTGGAATCAAAGAGGAGATTATATTTATCTTAAATTTAAAGGTTCTTTTGTTGAAAAACATAAATTATTTACAATTGCTATTCTCCATACTTTTTCAAATAATAACATTCGATATTATCGTAAAGATATAGGTCCAGTATATTTAGGACCACCACCATTATAAATAATCAAATACAGTAAACTAAGTATAGTTGTAGTGTAAGGTGTTAGTAATTATGTATTTACTTTTATTTGGTCATTAACGAATAAAGATTTATCCTATTATCTTATCATAACTACTAAATAGAAAGAGCCTCGAACAATTAAATCGAGGCGTTTTTTATGTGTTACTTTTTAATTATTAATATCTTATAAAAAAGTATTGATTATGGGCCTTTTATGAAATTTTATTAGTACTACGCTTAACAATTCTACCAATAATACTCAAAAGTAAAATATATAATATATTATATTGTTGTATTGTTATAATAATAGATATAGAAAAAATTGTTGTATTATGTATAATGTATTAT
>NZ_PPRD01000113.1 GCF_002902575.1 Staphylococcus croceilyticus
ATATTAAATTTACATAAACTTAACAATTAATATAATATTTTCTATTTATTAAGAAATTATTTTACTAACCTTAACTTAATATTAACAAATTTAGTCATAAAAATATAATTTTTTTAAAATTATTCAAAAAAATACCTCACTTAAAGCCTATTTTTCAGGTTTAAGTGAGGTAAATCAATATTGATATTATTATTTTAAGTTTTTAATAAGTTCATCAGCAAATTCAGAAGTAGACACTTCTTTAGCACCGTCCATTAGACGAGCAAAGTCATAAGTTACAATTTTAGAAGCGATTGTTGCTTCAATAGCATCAGTAATTTTATCAGCTGCTTCTTGCCAACCTAAGTGTTCAAGCATTAATACAGAACTTAATAATTCTGATGAAGGATTTACTTTATTTAAGTTTGCGTATTTAGGAGCAGTACCATGTGTTGCCTCGAAAATCGCATGTCCTGTTTCATAGTTAATATTAGCACCTGGTGCGATACCAATACCGCCCACTTGTGCTGCTAAAGCATCTGAAATATAGTCCCCATTTAAGTTCATAGTAGCAACTACATCATGTTCAGCTGGACGAGTTAAAATTTGTTGTAAGAAGATATCAGCAATTGAATCTTTGATGATGATTTTACCTTCTTGTTCAGCTTTGTTTTGAGCTTCATTTGCAGCATCTTTACCATCTTTTTCAACAATTTCATCATACTGTTGCCATGTAAATACTTTATCCGCAAATTCATTATGTGCTACATCATAACCCCATTGTTTAAATGAACCTTCAGTGAACTTCATAATGTTACCTTTGTGCACTAATGTCACAGCTTTACGATCATTATCAATAGCATATTGAATTGCAGCTCTTACTAAACGTTCAGTACCTTCTTTAGATACTGGTTTAATACCAATACCTGAAGTTTCTGGGAAGCGGATATTAGTAGCCCCCATTTCGTTTTGTAAGAAATCGATGACTTTCTTAACTTCTTCAGTACCTTCTTTAAATTCGATACCAGCATAGATATCTTCAGTATTTTCACGGAAGATAACCATATCAACGTCTTGAGGACGCTTAACTGGTGAAGGGACACCTTTAAACCAACGTACAGGACGTAAGCAAGTAAATAAATCTAATTCTTGACGTAATGCAACGTTTAATGAACGAATTCCTCCGCCAATTGGTGTAGTTAAAGGCCCTTTAATAGCGATTAAATATTCTTTAATCGTATCTAATGTTTCTTTTGGTAACCATTCACCAGTTTCATCATAAGCTTTTTGACCAGCTAAAACTTCTTTCCACTCAATACGTTTTTCGCCGTTATACGCTTTTTCAACTGCAGCGTCAATAACACGACTTGCTGCTTTCCAGATATCTGGTCCAATACCATCACCAATAATAAATGGGATGATTGGTTCGTTTGGTACGTTTAATCCTTCATTCGCTCTAGTAATTTTTTCTGCTGACATAACTTTAACCTCCAAGATTAACTATGATTAAATTATTTTAATAAATTAATTTTTAATTTATCTTTCTTCGATTGGTAAATATTTACGATTTTTTTCACCAATATATTTTGCACGTGGTCTCATAATTCTGTTATCACGATATTGTTCAAGAATATGAGCAGTCCATCCAGAAGTACGGCTCACTGCGAAGATTGGTGTAAATAAATCATGTGGAATATCCATACTGTGATATACAGTTGCGCTAAAGAAGTCTACGTTAGGAATAATACCTTTTTCTTCACGCATACGTTTTTCAATAGCAATTGAAATGTCATATAATTCACTTCTTCCTGTTTCAGAAGTGATTTTACGACTCATTTCACGTAAATATTTTGCACGTGGGTCCCCATCTTTATATACACGATGTCCGAAGCCCATAATTTTGTCTTTATTTTTGAATTTTTCGTCTAAATAAGCATCTACTTCATCTACTGATTTAACATCAGATAACATATTCATAACTTGTTCGTTAGCACCACCATGTAAAGGTCCTTTTAAAGAACCTACAGCTGCTACGATACCTGAATACATATCAGATAAAGAAGAAACTGCACAGCGAGCTGTAAATGCTGAAGCGTTAAGCTCATGGTCAGCATGTAACACTAACGCTTTATTGAATGCTTCAACCTCTGTATCAGTTGGTAATTCCCCTCTTAACATATATAAGAAGTTAGCTGCATAACTTAATTCTGGGTTAGGTTTTACAGGTTCTTTACCTTCACGCACACGAGCAAATGCAGTAACTAATGAAGCAATTTTAGCTTGAATACGAATCGCTCTTTCTTTACGATTTTCTTCAGTTTCATCTTCTGCATCTGGATCAAAGTGTGCAATATAAGAAACTGATGTACGTAATGCTGTCATAGGATGTACATTATCAGTTGCATATTCTTCAAAGTGTTTATACACTCTTGGGTTTAATGTCATATATTTATTTAATTTTTCTTTTAATTCATCTAATTCGTCTTGAGTTGGTAATCTATAATTCCATAAAAGGAAGACAACCTCTTCGAATTGCGCATGTTCTGCTAAATCGTCAATATCATAGCCCGCATATGTTAATTGACTGTCAATAATTGAACTGATTTTAGTTTCAGCTGCAATTACCCCTTCTAAACCTTTTTGTAATTCTGCCATAAGCAATTCCCCTTTTCTTTAACTTAATGTAATGGCTTTCAAGAACATTATAGCTAATTGTCTAAATTTTGTGAATGAATATATACTTTTTCACTATCA
>NZ_PPRD01000114.1 GCF_002902575.1 Staphylococcus croceilyticus
ATAGATGGGCGATTTAGCATAGAAGTAACCAATGATATGGAATATCTTGAACATAAATTAACTATTGAAGAAATTATTGAACTAATAAAAAATTGGAAACATAAAGAGGTTTATATTGAAAATGAATTAGCTACTAAAATTTCAACTGAATTCAAAGCCTTTCAACATACAATAGATAATAAAATTAGATGGTTTCTTAATTACAGTCATACCCAAAAAATAGATTTTTCAATTAATGAAGATGTTGATGCATATATCACATATTATCCAATGAATTACAATTCTATCTTTTTTGCATTTAGAGATAGTTTTGAAACAACACCTTACATGTGTAGTTGCACTCAACCCGCCATAGCTAAATTAATTAATGATAAAAAAGAGGATATAATAAATTACCTGCATCCAGTAATTAAGGCACATCTAAAAGATAAAGAAGTTGAGTTAGGAGATATTAATTTTAAAGATAATATTTGTTTTAGATGTAATCAAACAACACCTCAATTCGTATTTGATAGATTTGGTAGTCGTTTTAGAGAAAAGTATGGCTGGTACTTTAAGCAAATTGAAATAGAAGAAGACTTGAAGAATAATTACTATTTTAAGCAATCTGAAAATATATTGCGCCAAGAATATGGTGTCGCAAAAATTGGAGAAAAGTGGACCTCTGAGACAACAATGTTTAAGATCATTGAAGATATCTTCAATGAATATCAATGTAAACGTCACTATCGACCAGATTGGCTACAAGGACTTGAAATTGACATGTATATCCCAGAATTAAAATTAGGATTTGAATATAACGGAATTCAACATTATGAAGCGGTAGAGCATTGGGGTGGTGAAACACAATTTTTAAAACAACAACGCTACGATCAAATTAAACAAGATTTATGTGAAGAGTATAATGTTAAATTAATCACCATCAAATATGATGAACCACTTTCTAAAGAGTATATTTTAACAAAAATACCGAGCGAGTATTTATAAAAAAAGATATTTAAAAATATATTATTGTGAGTTTGATTGTATTAGCAATGATTAATTCAATGACATTTAAGGATAAGAGTCGGACACCTAAGGAATATATTACTTATC
>NZ_PPRD01000115.1 GCF_002902575.1 Staphylococcus croceilyticus
CTTGTACTTACCGACTCTGAGTCACTTCCACTCGTTGATGCTGACTCACTATCTGACGTGCTTGTACTTACTGATTCTGAATCACTCTCACTTGTTGATGTTGATTCACTATCTGATGTGCTTGCACTTGCTGAGTCTGAATCACTTTCGCTTGTTGATGCTGAATCACTGTCTGACGTACTTGCGCTTGCTGAGTCTGAGTCGCTTGTACTTACTGACTCTGAACCACTCTCACTTGTTGATGCTGACTCACTATCTGATGTGCTTGCACTTGCTGA
>NZ_PPRD01000012.1 GCF_002902575.1 Staphylococcus croceilyticus
TAAGAGACAGACAGTATATAAAATAATATACCTCTATACTTTAATTATATTAAACTTTTCGAGAAATGTTATATATAATGAATGTAAGTATTCAAATGATAAGTTAAAGAATTTAAATGCCATCGTGGATATTTAAATGAAAGTGTGGTTTATTTCAATGTCGGCAGTAGGCTCTGTTTTTAAAGAACATATAAAAAATTTCTATTTAGTACAACGACTCGCGCAATTCCAAATCAAAATTACAAATACTAATAACTACTTAGGCGTAGCGTGGGAATTACTTAACCCGGCCTTACAAATTATGGTTTATTGGTTTGTATTTGGTATGGGAATTAGAAGTAATGCGCCGATTCATGGCGTGCCATTTATTCTATGGTTATTAGTAGGTATCAGTATGTGGTTCTTCGTCAATCAAGGTATTCTTGAAGGTACGAAATCTGTATCTATGAAATTTAATCAAGTGGCGAAGATGAATTTCCCATTATCCATTATTCCTACTTACATTGTGACAAGTAAGTTTTATGGTCATATTGGCTTATTGGCTATCATTATCGCTATTTGTATGGGTAACGGTATTTTCCCATCTATACACATTGTGCAATTACTCATCTATGTACCACTCACATTTTTCTTTACTGCGTCAGTTGCATTATTCACTTCAACATTGGGCATCATCGTGCGTGATACTCAAATGATTATGCAAGCACTGTTGAGAATTTTGTTTTACATGTCACCAATCTTATGGATTCCTAAAGATACAGGCATTAGCAGTGTGATTAATGATATTATGAAATTTAATCCTGTATATTTCTTAGCACAATCTTATCGTGCAGCGATTTTATTCCATGAATGGTACTTTATTGAACATTGGAGATTATTCCTTTATAACGTAGTAGTTATCTTGATTTTCTTCGTTTTAGGTTCAATCCTACATCGCAGATATCGAGATCACTTTGCAGATTTCTTATAAATGTAAACTAAGGCTGAGACATTTTATATTTGTCCCAGCCTGTTTTATATATATAGAACGTTTTATTATTTTATTTTTTGAAAAGGTGGGAGATAGACGTATGCGATTAATTATAAAAAACATTTATATGATAATGATTGCGATATTGAACTTAATTTTTAAGAGCAAAAAAGTAAAAAACAACTATATTGTAGTGATGATGACATTCTCACAAGATGTGTTACCAATTATTCAGCAACTGAACAATAGAGGATATCAACTTACAGTGATAGCGAATGAAAAAGAGCAAGAGCGATTAAAAGAATTTAAACATGTTTCTTTTATACCTGCTGGAAATAAACATATTATCAAGCATATTAAAGCGTTAAGTAGTGCCAAAGTTATCGTTATTGATACTTACTATTTAATGTTAGGCGGCTATGCTAAGAAAAAGGGTCAATCTATTATTCAAACTTGGCATGCTTCAGGAGCTTTAAAGAATTTCGGATTAACGGATCATCAAGTAGATTTAAATAATGAAAAAATGGTTAAACAATATCAACGTGTTTATCGAGCTACGGACTATTATCTTGTCGGTGGAGAAGAAATGGTGACATGTTTTAAAGAAGCTTTCGAAGCTACAAATAATCAAATGTTACGTTTTGGATTACCACGATTAATGAATTATTTAAATTTCAACCTTAAGACTGAACAAGCACGTTTAAAAGAACATTATAATATTACTAATAAATTGGCGATATATGTTCCTACTTATCGTGAAGATGCGAATGATAATCGTCAATTAGATAAAGCTAAATTTGAAAGTCAGTTGCCAAATTATACATTAATTAATCAGTTGCATCCCTCAATTTCTGGGCATCATTCAGAAATATCTACTTCTGAATTAATGGTAATGGCAGATGTAATTATTAGTGATTATAGTTCTCTACCTATTGAAGCTAGCTTGTTAAATAAACCTGTCTTATTCTATGTGTACGATGAAGATAAATATGAGAAAGTACGCGGTTTAAATCAATATTATAGACAAATTCCTCAACACTATAAAGTTGTTAGTGAGGAGGAATTAATTTTCAAAATAAAAAATAATGAAGATATATTACAGCCGTTATTTAAAGATTGGCATCGCTATAATACTTCTAAAAGTTTACAACAAATTATAGAATTTATTGAAAAGTTGGTGAAAGAATGAAAATAGCTGTGATTATTCCGGTATTTAATGCAGAACATACAATTCGAAAAGCTGTAAAATCAATTGATACAAAGCATGAAGTTGAAATTATTTGTGTCAACGATGGCTCTACGGATCAAACGAAACGAGTGTTAATGGAGTTACAAAGAGAAGTTAAAAATATGATGGTCTACAATCAAGAAAATGCTGGGGCAGCTAAGAGCAGAAATTTCGGTTTAGCCTCAATGTCGGATGATGTTGAAGCGTTTATGTTCTTAGATGCGGATGATCAATTCTTGCCAGGAAGACTAGACAAAATGATTGCTTACTATGAGAAAAATAAAGAGGTCGATATTGTCATTGGGCAAATCGGTCGTGGTGTAAACGGAGATTGGAAAGTTGTGCCTACGCATAAAGAGATTAATCGTGAGGGCGTGGTTACACTTGCAGAAGCACCTGAAATATTACAATCTATTGGTCCAGGCGGGAAATTATTTAACTCTAAATTTAACGCATTAAAATTTGATGAAGATGTGGTATTTTGTGAAGAACATACATTTATTACGCGTGCTTATTTGACTGCGCGAGATATTCAGTTAATACCGCTTCTCGTATACGGATATAATGAGCGAGAAGGGTCAGTAACCGATAAGCGTGCGGATACCTTTTTATCTTATATAGACGATGCACGTAAAGTGCGCCATCGTGTAATGGAAATGTTGTTATTAACTAATGAAAAAGTATATTACAGTTATCGTATGGATGACTTGATTGTAAGTTATTTAATTCAAGCTTATCTTTTGAAAAATAGTGAAGTGACAACAGCATTTATTGAACAAGTAACACGTTATATCAAAGAAATGCAGCATACAGAATATTCAGGAGATGCGTTATTTAGAATCGTTCAAGCGGTCGAACAAGGCGCAACAAAATGGACGCATGAAACGTATGAGGTTTGGAGACAAACGCTAGTTAACGTAGGAATAGGGCGTCCGGGGTTCTTAAGATTTAAAGCGCAAGTCTTACCTAAGAAAGTAGCATTTAACAGTAAACAGTCGTTAAAACGTATGCTTAAACGATAGATTTCTTAGAGGGAAGATTTAAATGGTTATGCAATTGCTTAGCATGTCTGCTTTTATAAAAGATGGTATGTAAAAATTATTTATGCTAAATTAAGATTATGAAAATTCATTAAAGATTTAGTAAAGGAGATAGCAAAAAATGAGAAGAGTCATTACTTATGGTACTTATGATTTATTACATTATGGCCATATAGAGTTATTAAGAAGAGCTCGCGAAATGGGCGATTACTTAATCGTTGCGTTATCAACAGATGAGTTCAATCAAATTAAGAACAAAAAATCTTACTATGACTTTGAACAACGTAAAATGATGTTAGAATCTATTCGTTATGTAGATTTAGTTATTCCAGAAAGTGACTGGGGTCAAAAAGAGATTGATGTTGACCGTTACGACGTTGACGTTTTTGTTATGGGTCACGATTGGGAAGGCGAATTTGACTTCCTAAAAGACAAATGTGAAGTTGTGTACTTAAAACGTACTGAAGGTATTTCAACAACTAAAATTAAACAAGAACTATACGGTAAAGACGCAAAATAATATAACGAATAAAGACGAAATCCACATTCTCTCTAATTTTAAGGGAATGTGGATTTCGTCGTTTTTATTAATTATTTTTGTTTGAAAATATGATGTACAATTGAATAAATTACTAACATAAAGGCTATGGCAAGCAAACCTAATCCTGTAAAAGTTAAGATAGGATGTGCTTTCCATGTGCTTTGAGCGATTGAGTCTGCGTGATGAATAGCTGAACGCGTTACTTTTACACTAGGTGGTCCATCACTGTTAGTTAAAAATTGACGAGGATAGTCTATATGAACACGACCATCTTCAATAACATATTTGTAATCCTCTTTTTTCATGTTATTTGGAATTATATCGTATAAATCTTTAGATACGTAATATTTTTTGCCATTAATTTTATGTGTGCCTTTTGATAATACTTTCTTATATTCATATTGATCAAATGAACGATTCATTAATGCATTACCAATCATGTTACGTTGCATTTCGCCACCTAAATGTTTGAAATCACCAGCACCCATAATCACTTGATTAATACGTAATTTATCTCGTTTTGTCGTGATAGTATGGTTATAATCTGCAACATCACTTGAACCTGTTTTTAATCCATCTGTGCCAGGTAAACTCATCTTCGCTCCATCTAAAGAGTGGTTGAAAGTATAATAAGTTACATCGTGTACTGTAGGATCAAGTTGTTTGGTGAAGTCTAAAATCTTAGGTGTATCCTTAATCACGTGTTGATCTAAGATAGCCATATCTTTTGCAGAGGAAACGTTATTTTGTTGGTTTTTATATTTTGAAGGTGCAAAGTCACGTAAACGTTTATTCATAGCACCAGTAGGATTTACAAAGTGCGTGTCATCCATACCAATTTCTTTGGCTTTCTTATTCATTAGGTCAGTAAAGTTATTAACACTACCAGACACTTCTTCACCAAGAATCAAAGCAGCTGCATTACTAGAATTGGACACAGCAATTTGAAGAAGTTCTGCAATTGTATAGGTTTCACCAGGATATAATTTAGTATTACTTAATTCCGGTAAAGTTGACATTTGATAATGCCTTTGCGTAATATGTACTTTGTCATTTAAAGAAAGGTCGTCATGCTTCACAGCTTCTAATGTGAGATACATCGTCATTAACTTAGACATTGAAGCAGGATACCATTTTTTATCGGCATTATATTGATATAATATTTGTCCTGATTGGCTGACGTTGATAGCGCCTTTCGGTTGATAGGCATCTGAAACATCGGGATAACCATATTGACGGGTAATTTCTGTAGGTGTAGATTCTTTATCCGCGGCTTTAGTTATAGGTGCTATAATGAGAGCCGTAGAGAAGATGAGTAAAATTAGGGGGATTATTCGTTTCATTTTATTTATCTTCCTTTATACAAAAATTGTCAATGAAAGTATTCTATCATAATAAAAACTTGCGGAAAATATAATTTTTACACTTCAAAGTTTTGAAAAATATTTATAAGTTTTAAGTATTAAATTAAAAAATGAATATAAAAGAGGGCTAATTTATGAAAGGACAAAATCCATTATTTTTCTTATTTAAACGTTTGTCGTGGCCATATGGGTTAATCATTGCAGCCATCATCATTTCTTCGTTAGGAAGTATTAGTGGTTTGCTTATCCCATTATTTACTGGTCGTTTAGTTGATAAATTTTCAACAAGCAGTATTAATTGGAATATCGTCATTCTATTCGCAGGTATTTTTATCGCTAACGCCTTACTTAGTGGTATCGGTATTTATTTATTAAGTAAAATTGGCGAAAAAATGATTTACGATATTCGCTCAATATTATGGGAACATATTATTAAATTGAAAATGCCATTTTTTGATAAAAATGAAAGTGGTCAATTAATGAGTCGTTTAACGGACGACACAAAAGTGATTAATGAATTTATTTCACAAAAATTACCACAATTATTGCCTGCAATCATTACATTGGTAGGCTCTATCATTATGTTATTTATTATGGACTGGCAGATGACATTATTAACGTTTATTGCAATTCCATTATTCATGGCAGTAATGATTCCATTAGGCCGCAAAATGCAAAAAATCTCTATAAACACCCAATCAGAAATTGCTAATTTCAGTGGATTACTAGGTCGCGTGTTAACAGAAATGCGTTTAGTTAAAGTCTCTAATACAGAACGTCAAGAGTTAGACAATGCACATAGTAACTTACGTGAAATCTACAATCTTGGATTAAGACAAGCTAAGATTACTGCTGTTATTCAGCCTATTTCAAGTCTCATTATGTTATTAATGATTGCGGTTATACTAGGTTTTGGCGCTATTCGAATTGCTACAGGCGCTATCACTGCAGGGGCCTTAATTGCTATGATTTTTTATGTGATGCAATTATCTATGCCGTTAATGAACCTTACAACGCTTGTTACAGATTATAAAAAAGCTGTAGGTGCAAGTAACCGTATTTATGAAATTATGCAAGAACCAGTAGAACCAATGATTGATTTAGAACCAGTTAGTCATGTAAATATCACTGCTGGAGAAATAGAATTTGCAGATGTAAATTTCAAATATGATATTAAAGATATATTGAAAAATGTCTCTTTCCATATTCCTCAAGGAGAAGTAAGTGCTTTTGTTGGCCCTTCAGGTTCAGGTAAGAGTACGATTTTCAACCTAATTGAACGTATGTATGAAATTGAATCAGGGGATATCAAATATGGTAATCAAAGTATTTACGATATTCCTATGGCAAATTGGCGTAATCAAATTGGATATGTAATGCAATCCAATTCAATGATGAGTGGTACGATTCGCGATAATATATTATACGGTATTAACCGTGAAGTGTCTGACGAAGAATTGATTAAATATGCTAAATTAGCAAATTGTCATGATTTTATTATGCAATTTGATGATGGATATGACACATTAGTCGGTGAACGTGGTCTGAAACTATCAGGTGGTCAAAGACAACGTATTGATATTGCTCGTAGTTTTGTTAAAAATCCAGATATTCTACTACTTGATGAGGCAACAGCAAACCTAGATAGTGAAAGTGAACAAAAAATACAAGAAGCGTTAGAAGTCTTAATGGAAGGGCGTACAACTATTGTAATTGCGCACCGACTTTCTACTATTAAAAAAGCAGGACAAATTATCTTCCTTGATCAAGGACAAGTGACAGGACAAGGTACACATGCAGAATTGATGAATCATCATGAAAAATATCATCAATTTGTCACTACTCAGAATTTAACAGAATAAGATAATCAAGCAGGTTGAAGGATGTAATCATTCGTCGACCTGTTTTATTTTACAATTAAGTGGATATTGTAAGGAATAAAACTTTTAAAAGAAATAGAGAATCATTAGGATTGAACTGTGAGAGCCCTTTAGCTAATGAATAAACGATAGAGAAAATGGTATACTTGTTAGTAACGACGGGGTCATAGCGCTTATTAAGCTATGGAATGGAAATAGCTAGAAATATACGCTTTAAAGATGTAAAATGAATTAAAAAATTTGGCGTAACACACGCTTGGAAAAATTAAGAAATAATTATTAAAATCTAAAATCTACCTATCATAAATAGATTAATTGGAGAGAAATGTTTTGAATAAATTAACGATTATTATTACATATTATAATGATGAAGATTACATTGCTGAATGTATTGATAGTTTAAAAAGTCAAAGAAATCAAGATTTCAACCTTGTGATTGTGGACGATGGTTCAACAGATCAATCAACAGAAATTTTGCAACAAGCCTTACAATCTTACGATAAAGCGGTTTATTTCATCCAACTACCTGAGAATACAGGCCATGCACACGCGCGAAATGTAGCACTTAAAGAAGCGGATGGACAATATGTGATGTTTCTTGATGCAGATGATCAGTTAGCTTCGTATGCAATTGATTATTATTTCCGTCATCTTAATGGTTTGGATACTTTAATTGCGCCAATTCATAAATTTGCAATGCAACGCCCACAATACGTAGACCAAGATAAAGTACGACTTCAATATTTATCACATAAAAAGAATCCTAACTCAATTTTGAGAAAAGAATCTGTATGTAACATTTTATTTAGAAATGCTATTATTAAAGCACATAACATTCAATTTAATGAGGATTTAAATATCTTTACGGATACTTCTTTCGCTTTAGAATACTTAAACTATGCGGAAAGCTTTGTAAGAATATTAAACTTCCCGTTTTATTTCCGTGGAGAAGTATATGATCCATTTGATGGTAATACATTAAGCGGACAAGATTTTGTTCATAAATTTGATGATTATGTAGATAGTTTCTTTGACGCTATGCAAAGAACGAAGGATAAAAAGGTGAAAAACTTCTTAATTCAAAGAATGAAAAATGAAATTAAAAAAGGTTTTGATCCTTCATTAAGAGATATTAAAGCAAGATACCTTACGTTAGAAAGTTCTTTAGTCAAAGTAGTAAAAGCTTTAAAATGGAACATCATCAAAGATGGGAAATTATTATATAATCTAGAAGTTTTATTCTTATCAATGGATGACGTGGAAAACGCAAAATATGTAAATGATCTTCGCAAACGTTCACGTTTACTTAAGAACATTGTGACGAATAGTAAAATGAAAGAACGTTCAAGATACCAATTAACTGACAGTGAAGAAGCTGTTAATCCACATACAATTGTCTTTGAATCATTTGGTGGTAAAAATTATAGCGATAGTCCTAAATATATTTATGAATATATGCAAGACCATTACCCACACTTAAATTATATTTGGGTATTTAATCGACCAGATAATAATAATGTCCCGGGAAATGCTACTAAAGTTAAAAAAGGTTCAAAAGAATATTACGAAGCATATGCTAAAGCAAAATATTGGGTATCAAATGCAAGATTACCACTATATTTAAATAAAAAAGAAAATCAAATGTATATTCAAACTTGGCATGGTACGCCACTTAAACGTCTTGCTAACGATATGAAAGTCGTGAGAATGCCAGGTACAACAACTGCCTCATATAAGGAAAATTTCTATGCGGAGGCATCTAGATGGGATCATCTTGTCTCACCGAACCGCTATTCATCAGATATATTTAAAACTGCTTTTTGGATGGACGAAGATAGAATTTGGGAAATCGGGTACCCTCGTAATGACATCTTAGTAACACGCCAAAATGATACTGAATACCAAGAACAAATCAAACGTAATTTAAACTTACCTAAAGATAAAAAAGTAATTATGTACGCACCAACTTGGCGTGATGATGAATTTGTGAAAAAAGGTCAATACTTATTTGATTTGAAGATTAACCTTGCAAATCTTCAAAAAGAAATTGGTGACGAATACGTTATCTTGTTAAGAATGCATTATCTAATTGCTAATGCTTTAGATTTACATGGTTTTGAAGATTTTGCTATCGATGTTTCAAACTATAATGATATTTCTGAATTATATCTTATCTCTGATGCATTGATTACCGATTATTCTTCAGTAATGTTTGATTTCGGTATCTTAAAACGCCCACAATTCTTCTTTGCTTATGATATTGAAAAGTATGACAAAGGATTACGTGGTTTCTATATGGATTATATGAATGATCTTCCGGGTGAAATTATTACGGATGAATTCAAACTAGCTAAAGAATTAAAACAATTAGATCAACACAAAGTAAAATATAAAGACAAAATTGAAAAATTCTATAACGATTTCTGTTCATTAGAAAAAGGTAAATCATCTCAATTTATTGCAGATTATATTTATAATGATATAGAGAAAAATGAAAAATAGAGATTTATGACACGAGGCGCTAAAAATGTGATTTAAAATAAAATGCATTTTTAGCGCTTTTTAACGTCCACTAAAAAAGGGGAAAGTTCCATAATTATACAAATGGAATTCTTTAAAATGATATTTTATCGAATATTCTCTCATGGTATAATGTTAAATATATTATTTACGGAACTTTAATGCTTTAAATTGGGGAAAAGTACGGTTCTGTTATACTGAGTAATTTTTACATATTGAGTTGAAAAATTAAAGTCTAGGTAGGTGCTTCATGTTTTTAATCATTAATATCATTGGGTTACTTGTATTTTTGGGAATTGCAGTTTTATTTTCAAGAGATCGCAAAAATATCCAATGGAAATCAATTTTAATTCTTGTTATTTTAAACCTTTTCCTTGCCTGGTTCTTCGTGTATTTTCAAATTGGTAGATCCATCGTTGAAGGCTTAGCTGCAGCAATCGCTTGGGTGATTCAATCAGCACATACTGGAACTGGCTTTGCATTTAGTAGTTTTACAAGTGGTAAACAAATGGATATGGCTATTAGCGCCTTATTCCCAATCTTGCTTGTTGTTCCACTATTTGATGTATTAATGTATTTCAATATTTTACCGAAGATTATCGGTGGTATTGGCTGGGTATTAGCTAAAATTACACGTCAGCCTAAGTTTGAGTCATTCTTCGGAATTGAAATGATGTTCTTAGGAAATACTGAGGCTTTAGCGGTCTCAAATGAACAATTAAAACGCATGAAAGAAACACGTGTTTTAACGTTAGCTATGATGTCAATGAGTTCTATTTCAGGTGCGATTGTTGGTGCTTATGTACAAATGATTCCTGGTGAACTTGTATTAACAGCGATTCCGCTAAACATTATTAATGCTATTATCGTGTCTTCTATCTTGAATCCAGTAACAGTGGAAGAACGTGAAGATGTCATTTATACCATTAATAACGGAGAAACTGAACGTCAACCATTCTTCTCATTCTTAGGAGATTCTGTATTAAACGCAGGTAAATTAGTGTTAATTATTATCGCATTCGTTATCAGTTTCGTAGCTTTAGCCGATTTATTAGATCGCTTTATCAATTTAATCACTGGTTTAGTTGGCGGTTGGATTGGCGTGAAAGGTAGCTTCGGATTAAACCAAATCTTAGGTCTCTTCATGTATCCATTCGCGTTATTACTTGGATTACCTTGGGGAGAAGCATGGATTGTGGCTCAACAAATGGCTAAGAAGATTGTCACAAATGAGTTTGTTGTAATGGGTGAGATTACTAAAGTAGTTAAATCTTATAGTCCACATAGACAAGCGGTTATTTCAACATTCTTAGTATCATTTGCTAACTTCTCAACAATCGGTATGATTGTTGGTACGCTTAAAGGAATCGTGGATAAGAAGTCTTCGGATTTCGTATCTAAATATGTGCCAATGATGCTGTTATCAGGTATCCTTGTATCATTATTAACAGCAGCTTTTGTAGGTTTATTCGCGTGGTAAACCGCTAGAACTCAATATTTCTTCAAAAGAGCAAGTTTGAAATGATGCTTATCTTACATAATTTCAGATTTGCTCTTTTTCTTTAAAAATGAAGAACAAAAATCAAACAAACGATAAAAACCAAGTATGTAGAGTGAGGAGACACTCTATATACTTGGTTTTTATGGGAAATGAATATTAATGTACTTGTAACGGTAAGGACTAGGTACTGTCACAGTACTTCGAGCAAAATTTGTTTTGTTACTATAAACAACACAAAGGAGATAACTTCTCTTATTAAGAAGTTATACACATTATAGCAGAAACCTTTTTGTAAGTAAACGAAAAATTCAGAAAATTTTTATTTGTTCATAAATTATTCTCATATTTAGATTATATTCAAACCTGAGTAAATCTATAGGGCTATTCGATAATATAAAATAAATTATTATAGTTTAAATTATTTAATTTTTATTTATTTATCATTTTTTAGAATAGTATATTGTAGCTTTATCAAAGAGTGTGCTAACATTTTTAATGATAATACAATAAAAAAGGGGTTGGTATGTGTGAATAAAAACATTAAAGATTTACTCCTTGTGATACTAGGCTCTTTCATATTCTCAGCTGGAGTTAATTCATTCATTATTTCAGGTAATTTAGGAGAGGGAGGCGTAACAGGGATTGCCATTGTATTGTATTACGCTTTTCATATTTCTCCATCTATAACTAACTTTGTAGCTAATGCGGTACTTATTATTATCGGCTATAAATTTTTGAATAAAAAAAGTACAATTTTGACTATTATTGCTACTGTACTTATTTCCGTATTTTTAGATTTAACAGATTCTTGGCATGTAGAAACGGGAAATGTCATTATTAATGCAGTGTTTGGTGGGATCAGTGTAGGTTTAGGTATTGGTGTTATCGTCCTAGCTGGTGGTACTACTGCTGGTACAACTATTCTCGCTCGTATTGCTAACAAATATTTAGAAGTAAGTACAGCATACGCACTATTATTCTTTGATTTATTAGTAGTATTAATATCATTAACAGTACTTCCATTGCATAAGGCACTCGTAACAGTCATCTCATTATACATTGGCACAAAAGTAATGGAATATGTTATTGAAGGTCTTAATACGAAAAAGGCTATGACAATTATTTCTAATAAACCGGAAGAAGTGGCTAAAGCAATAGATGAACAAGTAGGGCGCGGTCTTACAATTATAGATGGTCACGGCTATTATAGTAGAGAAGAAAAAGATATTTTATATGTAGTAGTAGCTAAAACACAAGTTTCACGAGCAAAACGTATTATTAGAGAATTAGATGAAAATGCATTCCTTGTAGTACACGATGTCCGTGATGTATATGGAAATGGCTTCCTAGCAGATGAATAAGCACGATTACTATAGAGATTAAATCATAATTCATGATTTAATCTCTTTTCTTTTTTGAAATGGTCATTACACTGTGAAAATGTTATAATATTGCCATTGACTATGATAATTATTATCAATTAAGGCTCGATATATACGAATTAACATATACGAAGAAAATATTATTTAACAGCGTAGTAATAGATTTATTTTCAAGAAAGTAGGGAAATTATGAATCGTTTAAAAGCACAAGAAGTTGAGATTGGGTACGGAGATCATACGATTATTAATAATTTAGACGTTGAAATTCCAGATGGTAAAGTGACTTCTATTATTGGACCAAACGGTTGTGGGAAATCAACTTTATTAAAAGCGTTATCACGTTTGTTACCTATTAAAAATGGTGAAATTCAATTAGATGGGGAGAATATCCATACGCAATCAACGAAAGAAATTGCTAAAAAGATTGCTATATTACCTCAAACTCCTGAAGTCGCAGATGGTTTAACAGTAGGAGAGCTTGTATCTTATGGACGCTTTCCACATCAAAAAGGTTTCGGACGTTTATCTGCTGAAGATAAAAAAGAAATTGATTGGGCATTAAGCGTCACAGGCACGTCTGAATTCCGTTATCGTTCTATTAATGACTTGAGTGGTGGACAACGTCAACGTGTATGGATTGCAATGGCATTAGCTCAAAAAACAGACATCATTTTCTTAGATGAACCAACAACTTATTTAGATATTTCACACCAATTAGAAATCTTAGAATTAGTACAACAACTTAATAGAGAACAAGGTTGTACGATTGTCATGGTATTACATGATATTAACCAAGCTATTCGTTTTTCAGACCACTTAATTGCGATGAAAAATGGCGAAATCTTAGCCAGTGGTTCGACAGAAGAAGTGTTAACGAAAGATATTTTAGAACGTGTATTTAATATTGATGTAGTTTTAAGTGAAGACCCAAGAACAGGTAAACCTCTACTTGTAACTTATGACTTATTTGAACGTACTTATTCATAATGTGAACGAAAATAAAGAAAAGAGAAATAACTATGACAATGAAAGATAATAAAGGGACATTTGGTTTTATAGGCTATATGATTCTAGTTTTTGCCTTATTAATCATAGCCTTATTGATTTCAATTTTAATAGGGGAAGCTAAAGTCAATATTTCAACTATTATAGAGGCGATTTTTCATTACAATCCAAAGAATCAACAACATAACATTATCATTGAAATACGAATTCCTCGCGATTTAGGCGCTATGCTTGTAGGCATGGCACTTTCAGTAGCGGGCGCAGTCATTCAAGGTGTAACAAAAAACGGCTTAGCCGATCCGAGTTTAATTGGATTAAACTCGGGTGCCTCATTCACATTAGCGCTCACATTTGCATTTTTCCCTCAAGCACCATTTCTGATGATTATGTTTGCTTGTTTTATAGGTGCAATGTTAGGCGGTTTCATCGTATTAACGATTGGTCGTTCAAGAAGAGATGGCTTTAATCCAATGAGAATTATTTTAGCTGGGGCAGCAGTTAGCGCCTTACTTACTGCACTCAGCCAAGGTATAGCCCTTGTATTTAAATTAAATCAATCCCTTACGTATTGGACGGCAGGTGGTGTTTCAGGTACAACTTGGCCACAATTATTATGGAGCGGTCCAATCATTATCATCGCTATTGTCATTATTATTGCGATGAGTAAGCAATTGACGATTTTAAATTTAGGCGAATCACTAGCGAAAGGGTTAGGACAAAACATTACTTTAGTGCGAGGTATTAGCTTATTATTAACAATGGTTTTAGCCGGTGTAGCTGTATCTATGGTCGGTCAAATTGCCTTTGTGGGTTTAATGGTTCCTCATATCGTGAGATTTTTAGTGGGGACTGATTATGCAAAAGTCTTACCTTTAACAGCATTGTCAGGCGCTTTATTAATGCTAGTTGCCGACACTGTAGCGCGAATGATGGGCGATGCTCCAGTAGGTGCTATCATTTCATTCATTGGTGTGCCTTACTTCTTATACTTAGTTAAAAGAGGAGGTCGCACAATATGATACATCCTAAACTAAGACGTAAACAAATCATTACGCTCATTACCTTTGCTATCTTATTGTTTGCTGCATGCACATGGAGCATTTCTTCTGGAGAGTATAAAATTCCAGTAGGACGTTTCTTTAAGACATTAATTGGCCAAGGCGAATACTATGATCAACTTATCTTAATGCAATTTAGATTTCCACGTATGCTGATTACAATTTTAGCAGGAGCGGCGTTAAGCTTAAGTGGTGCCATCATTCAAAGTGTAACTAAGAATCCAATTGCTGAACCAGGAATTTTAGGGATTAACTCTGGTGGTGGATTTGCCATTGCATTATTTTTAACAATTGGACAAATTCATCCAGATAATTTTATATACATCTTACCTATTATCAGTGTCATTGGTGGTATAGCTACAGCAGTTATCATTTTCTTGTTCAGTGTCAATAAGAAAGACGGTATTACCCCTGCTAGTATGGTATTAATAGGTGTGGGAATGAACACTGCTTTATATGGCGGTTCCATTACATTAATGTCGAAATTTGATGAGGATCAATCAGAATTTATTGCTACATGGTTTGCAGGAAATATTTGGGGCGATGATTGGCCATTTGTGATTGCTACCATTCCATGGTTAGTTATTCTCATTCCATATTTAATTTATAAATCTAATGTATTGAATTTGATAAATACGCACGAACATATCGCAAAAGGTTTAGGCGTTCGATTAGAAAGAGAACGCGTTATCCTGTTCTTCGTTGCCGTAATATTGTCTTCAGTCGCTGTTGCTGTTGCAGGTTCCATCGCTTTTATTGGCTTAATGGGCCCACATATTGCTAAATCCGTTGTCGGCCCCCGTCATCAATTATTTTTACCTATCGCTATACTAGTTGGAGCGTTCTTATTAGTCTTCGCAGATACGCTTGGTAAAGTAATTCTTGAGCCAACCGGCGTTCCAGCAGGAATCATAGTAGCAATTATCGGCGCACCATATTTCATTTATTTAATGTATAAATCTAAACATATTTAACTTATCGCATCGCAAGGAATACTTTCTTATTTAAGAAGACGTTCCTTGCTTCTTTTATTTTTTGAAAATGCAGGACCAAACACGTTTGACAGTAAATAGAAAATTAAATTGTTAAGTACACTTGTTTCACGCATTCCAAAAATGATAGCGTATACAAAAAGGGTGCATTATAATGTAGGCAAAAGATACAGTAAAAGAAAGCTGGAGGTAAATAATAATGGCGACCATCGTAATTGTGAGTCATAGTGAAGACATCGCAAATGGGACTAAAGCCTTACTGAATAACATGGCAAAAGGTGTTAAAATAATTGCATATGGTGGCGTAGAACATGGCCTAGGCACGTCGTTAGATGAAGTTCAAAAGATACTGAATAACTTAGATGATGATGCCTTATGTTTTTATGATTTAGGTTCAGCAGAAATGAACATTGATTTAGCAATTGAAACATACAAAGGTCCTTTTAAAATAAAAAAAGTCAATGCGCCAATTGTAGAAGGTAGTTTTGTAGCAGCTGTTAAATTATCTGTAGGCGGAAGTGTAAATGAAGCAATTGAAGAGATTGAGAAAGCCTCGTTTAAGTCAACTGCTTTTAAATAGAAATGAGTTGTATTTCAAAAACTATTAGAGTAAAAAATAAATGTTAATTTATTCATTTATAAAATAGAAAATAGAATGAATTATGGTAAAATAATAGTATTGTGAAAGACAAGAATAGGAGGGCAATACCATGCAAGAGCGCATCACGAATTATGTACTGAATGGTGAATTTGAACAAGTTAGACAACTTATGTCCCAAGCTGACTTCTTAGATTTTGAAGAAGCTTATATCTCTTGTGCCCATGAACATGAAAGTATGATGTTTTATACATGTATCTTAGATATGATTAAATTTGAAGAAAGCGCTGAATTGCATGATTTAGCATTCCTATTATTAGTTTATCCATTAAGTGAAGTGGAAGGCGCGCTTGACTCAGCGTATTATCACGCACAATCTTCTATTCAATTAACAAATGGTCAAGAAGTTAAAAGCTTACTACAAATGTTGTTATTACATGCCATTCCTGAACCTGTTATTTCAGATTCCGAAGCATTTAAAGTAGCTAAACAAATTTTAAAATTAGATCCAAAAAACCATGTTGCCAGAAACGCGTTAAAAGAAACAGCAAAACGTATGGACAACGTGGTAGTCGATATTAACGAGTTGCAACAATATGGTCGCTCGAAATAAATTTTAACGAAACCGGTATGAGGAGTAAGTGCTTCTTTAATACTGGTTTTTTTATTGATATATATCTTTCTTGAAACAACATCTTGCCTCCATTGCTAGTTACTCATTTATGAAAATATCTTCAAATATTTACATTTTTACGAAATTATTTAATTTGTCCTAATCGTTATCAGAATAGGTATGATAGCCCGAAACGTTGTCATTTAACGAATATACACTGTTGCATATTCTTATCAATACGTTATAATTCACACGTGTCAAATTTAAGGAGGTTATTATATCGCATGGGATTAAATAAAGAAGCTATAAAAATTGGTTTCGCTTATGTGGGCATTGTGGTCGGTGCTGGATTCTCAACTGGCCAAGAAGTTATGCAATTCTTTACACCATATGGCCTATGGTCATATATTGGCGTATTACTTTCAGGTTTAATTCTTGGTTTCATTGGTCGTCAAGTTGCGAAAATTGGTACCGCTTTTGAAGCCACAAACCATGAATCAACATTACAATATTTATTTGGGGAAAAGTTCAGTAAGATTTTCGACTATATTCTAGTCTTCTTCTTATTTGGTATCGCTGTTACGATGATTGCTGGTGCAGGATCAACCTTCCAAGAAAGTTTCGGAATTCCGACTTGGCTAGGCGCTCTGATTATGACAGTTATCATTTATTTAACATTATTACTCGACTTTAATAAGATTGTAAGCGCACTTGGTATTGTTACACCATTCTTAATTATTATGGTAATTCTTATTGCCGTTTATTATTTATTTGCAGGTAGTATTTCAATCAGTGAAGTCAACCAAACAGTAGATAAAACAAGTGTTTTCTGGGGGATT
Organism: Staphylococcus croceilyticus; assembly: GCF_002902575.1. Classification (GTDB taxonomy): domain Bacteria; phylum Bacillota; class Bacilli; order Staphylococcales; family Staphylococcaceae; genus Staphylococcus; species Staphylococcus croceilyticus. The sequence goes on from NZ_PPRD01000012.1 coordinate 17,532, forward strand.
GTAAGAGGCTTAATGTATGGCGGTTTAGCCTTTGCAGTAGGCTTTAGTACCATCGTTGCTATCGGTGGCGATGCTTCAAAACGTAAAGTATCAGGCGCTGGTGCAATGTTTGGTGGCGTTATTTATACTATTCTATTAGCATTAATCAATTTCGCCTTACAAGCAGAATATCCTCATATTAAAAATGTTGAAATTCCAACATTAACATTAGCTAATGATATTAACCCTTGGATTGGACTTGTGCTTACTATTATTATGCTAGCAGTAATGTACAATACTATCTTAGGTTTATGTTATTCATTCGCTGCTCGTTTTACAGAGCCTTACAGCAAAAAATATCATATCTTTATTATCATAATGATGATTGCTGCGTTTATCTTAAGTTTCGTTGGATTCGCAGATTTAATTAATTTCTTATATAACATTATGGGTGTCGTTGGTCTATTCATCGTTGTAGCCGTATTAATTAAATACTACCTACGTAAGAAAGACGATAAAGATCATATTGCATAAACCCAGACTTTACAATTTAGAATGAATGTTTTACCCTTAAAAGCAATTCGTGAACTTGATACGGATTGCTTTTTCTTTTTTTGAAAAGGCAGAACCCAATAACCAATCTTCAGTTGAAAGGACTGCAGGGGATGACGAACCAACGTAAATGGCTAACTATGACAAGTATAGTGGTGTTAATTGTGGGGGGATTGTTAGCGTGGAATTTATATTCACATTATCAACACACCCAAAAACAGCAAATTGCCCGTGAAAAGGTAAAAGTCGATAATCCGAATGTCAAACTTTTTCAAAATATAACGTATAATACACATATACCGGGCAGTCAATTAGATATCATGACGCCTACTGATGTGGATAAGGATAGTAAATTGCCGGTTATCTTTTGGATGCATGGCGGTGGCTATGTAGCGGGAGATAAACAGTATAAGAATCCGTTACTTTCACAGATTGTCGAACAAGGCTACGTCGTCGTTAACGTTAACTACGCTTTAGCACCAAATTTTAAATATCCAACACCTTTAATACAAATGAACGACGCGGTGCAATTTATCAAAAATAACAAAGACCATTTCCCAATAGATTTGAATCAAGTTGTGATAGGTGGAGATTCAGCAGGTGCGCAATTGACAAGCCAATTTGTTGCAATGCAAACTAATCCTCAATTACGACAAGAAATGAATTTTAAACAACAATTTACGCCACAGCAATTGAAAGGCGCTATCTTTTTTGGTGGGTTCTATGACATGAAGACAGTTAGAGCGACAGAATTCCCTAGAATTCAAATGTTCATGCGCAGTTATACCGGTAAAAGCCATTGGGAAACAGACTTTAAGAATATTTCTCAAATGTCTACGCTTAATCAAGTCACTAAAGATTATCCAGCAACCTTCTTATCAGTAGGTGATGCCGATCCATTCTATAGTCAAAATATTGAGTTTTATCATAAGTTGAAAGATGAACATGTGCCTGTTAGCACGTTATTTTACGATGGTTCTCATCATTTACATCACCAATATCAGTTTCATCTCGATAAACCAGAATCTAAAGAAAATATGAAGCGGGTTCTTGAGTTTCTAAGTCGTAATACGTCATCTTCAGGTGTTGAACAACAACAACAAGCACCACTAGACGGTTCGACGAATTCGGATAGCCATTTCTCATTATCACCTTATTAAAAATAACAATAAAAAACGTCCTGAGAATTGAAATCAATTCTCAGGACATTTTTATTGTATTGGACGAATTAAATGTGTACTTAAAATTAATCATTATGACTATGATTAGCGTATAATATATACTGTAATTATTCAGATAAGTAACTTGGCCATGACATATTTATTGTAGTATTTGCCATCGATATATAATTTGTCTTTAAGTTCGCCTTCAATGTTAAAACCCGCACCTTTAAAAAGTTCAACAGCCCGATCGTTTTCAGGAACAATTGAAGCTTCGAGACGTTTAATGTCGTGATTAATAGCCCAAGCTTCTACAGCATTGATGAGCGCTAAACCTACACCATGTTTTTGATATAATTGACTGACGCCAAGTGTTAGAACGGCTTCGTGTTTGATACGCTCTAACTCTTCAGTGGTAACTAATGCAGAGCCTACTAATTGGTCATCTTGTTCGGCAACGAAAATCGTATTACGCGGAGAGGTAATAATGCGTTCCAGATAGTCACTAACACTTGAAACGCTTGGTGTGAATTCGCCAGGATTATATAGTGTATAGTCTGATTCATCATATATTTTGCTAAGAAGTTTCATAAAGTCTTCAACGTCTTTGATACTGATTTCGCGAATGATATGAGCCATTTGGCTTCCTCCCAATGTAATGCATTTAAAGAGGATAGACCTCCAATTATTTGTAACTAAATAAATTTAGGTTTTCCTCTTATCTTAAAGATTATTATACCAATATTTTTTGTATATACATATAATAAAAAAATTTTGAAAATAAAAGGAGCAATTCTAAATATGAAACCGAATGTATTATTAGCTGGCGGTAGTGGTTATATTGGTAAATATATTAGTAATGCAATAGAAAATGATGTTAACTTATATGCATTGTCTAAATATCCAAATACTAAAAAAGAGCATAACGACCGTATTCAGTGGTTGCAACGGGATATTTATAACTATGAAGATGTTGTAGCAGCTATGGAAGGGATGGACATCGCCGTTTATTATTTAGATCCGAATAAAAACTCTGCTAAGTTAACTCAAGCAACGGCTCGTGACTTAAATTTAATTGCTGCAGATAACTTTGCGCGAGCGGCAGCTAAACAAGGGCTTCATAAAATAGTGTATGTGAGCGGTAGTCGTTTCGACAGTGAAACGGTTCAACGTTTAGAAAATTATGGCGTACCTGTTGAAACAACAAATACTCAAATTAAACGACCCCATATTAACGTAGAATTGCAAGTATCTAAGTATGATGATGTACGCACAGCGTTAAGAATTATCTTACCTAGAAAATGGACTTTAACGCACATAGTTGATTATTTCTTTACATGGCTTAATGAAACACGTGGGACATTGGTACATACGTATAAAAAAGATGATCATTATATTATTTATTCACGAAACAAGGCTAAGCCATTGCTAATTTTAAAGAAGAAGGAAAACGATACTGGACTAGTCACATTACATCTTGTAGGCGGTTCAATGGTTAAACCTAATTTTAAAAAGCAAGGGAAGTTAGAATTTCGCCAAATTAAGAGTACACGTCTCGTTATAGTTCATTTATACGACTATATTCCTAGATTATTCTGGCCATTGTATTATTTTATCCAAGCGCCAATACAAGGTTTAATCATGAGAGGATTTGAAATTGATTGTCGTATTAAACATTTCAATGGACGCGTCCAATCTGGAGAAAAAATGAAATATACAAAATGATAAGGTGATAAAATCATGCAAGTATTATTGGTAGAAGATGATCAAACATTATTCCAAGAATTGAAGAAAGAATTAGAACATTGGGATTTCTTTGTAACAGGTATTAACGATTTTAGTTCAGTAATGGAGACATATGAAGAAGCCAAGCCAGAAATTGTCATTATGGACGTGCAATTACCTAAATACGATGGCTTTTACTGGTGCCGTAAAATTAGACAAGTATCTAATGTACCTATCTTATTTTTATCTTCTCGTGATAATCCAATGGACCAAGTAATGAGTATGGAACTTGGTGCTGACGATTATATGCAAAAACCTTTCCATACTAATGTATTAATTGCGAAGTTACAAGCTATTTATCGACGTGTATATGAATTTGGTGCAGAAGAAAAGCGTACATTGAATTGGCAAGATACCATAGTCGATTTATCTAAAGATAGTATTCAAAAAGGCGAGACGGTCATTTATTTATCTAAAACAGAAATGATCATTTTAGAAATGCTTATTCAAAAACAAAATCAAATTGTTACGCGCGATACCTTAATTACAGCATTATGGGACGATGAAGCTTTTGTCAGCGATAATACATTAACTGTGAATGTTAACCGTTTAAGAAAGAAATTAGCTGACATCGAAATGGATACTCAAATTGAAACTAAAGTAGGCAAAGGTTACATGGCACATGAGTAATATAAAATGGTTTTGGTTATTTCTAAAAACACGAAGTAATTGGATATTTTGGATAGTTTTTTTACATCTCATTTTATTAGGTATTGCTTATATTGATTATGATATTGCGATTCGCAGTGTGGCTTATATTGTATCGTTAAACCTTGGTTTAACGTGTGTATTTCTTGTTTTTACTTTTCTAAAAGAAGTAAAAATATATCAACATTTGCATAATAATAAAGAAATTGAAGAAATAAAGCATAAAGAGTTAGCGGAAAATCCATTTCAACAAGAAATGGTCGATTATTTGTATCGCAAATTAACGAATCAAAAAGAAAAAGTAGTGGAACAACAGCTTCATATACAAAATACCGAGCAGTCATTAACTGAATTTGTGCATGATATCAAAACTCCTGTGACAGCGATGAAGCTATTGATTGATCAAGAAGAAGATGTGGAACATAAAAAAGCATTATTATACGAATGGGCGCGTATTAATGAATTATTAGATAAGCAACTTTATTTAACACGATTAGAATCAAAAAATAAAGATATGTACTTTGAATTAGTTCCGTTAAAACGACTAGTAATTGAAGAAATCCAACTAACACGCCATATTAGTCAAGCTAAGGGAATTGGCTATGATTTGAATTTTGATATTACGCCTGAAGTATATACAGATGTGAAATGGTGTCGCATGATGATACGTCAAATTTTATCAAATTCATTGAAATATTCTCAAAATCAAGACATTGTCATTCGTTCTTTTAATCGCGACGGTTATGTAGCACTGGAAATTAAAGATTTCGGTAGAGGAATTAGTCACAAAGACTTACCACGTATATTTGAACGTGGATTTACTTCTACAGCGAATCGTAACGAAACCACATCTTCTGGTATAGGTTTGTACTTAGTTGATAGCGTGAAACAACAGTTAGGAATTGATGTGGGAGTAACGTCTACCGTCGGCGAGGGAACTACATTTGTCTTAACTTTTCCAAAGCAAAATGAAATCACAGAACGAATGGGTCAAGTGACAACAATGTCATATTAAATGCGTGATTTGTCATTTCATCTTCATTTCTATCATTGCATTAGAGACTATAATAAAACTGATTAAACAGGTACGAAATACTTAACAATGTTGAATATAAAGAAGAATGAGGTGAAACATCCAGTTGACAATATTAGAGGCGAAACAAGTAACAAAGACATATGGCACGAAACAAACGGCACAAGAAGTATTAAAAGGGATTGATTTAGCTATTGAAGAAGGCGAATTCGTGTCTATTATGGGTCCATCTGGTTCAGGTAAAACGACTTTATTAAATGTATTAAGTTCGATTGACTATTTGACTCATGGCTCAGTTATTTTAGGAGACCAACAATTAGAAAAATTATCGAATAAAGCATTATCTGAAATTAGAAAGAAAGATATAGGATTTATCTTTCAAGAATACAATTTATTGCATACTTTAACAGTTAAAGAGAATATAATGTTGCCGTTATCGGTTCAGAAACTGAGTAAGCAAGAAATGAATGAACGATATGAACGTATTACAAAAAGGCTTAACATTTTTGATATTAGTAACAAATATCCATCAGAAATATCTGGTGGACAGCGCCAACGTACGTCAGCGGCGCGTGCGTTTATTACACACCCAAAGATTATCTTCGCTGATGAGCCAACTGGAGCATTAGATTCAAAAAATACGCGAGATTTGTTGCAACGTTTTCAAATGATTAATGACTTATATAATGCAACGATTGTCATGGTGACGCATGATCCTTTAGCAGCAAGTTTCTCTAATCGTGTGGTTATGTTGAAAGATGGGCAAGTGTTCACGCAATTGTATCAAGGTGAAGATGATAGTCAAACCTTCCATAAAGAGATTTTACGTGCGCAAAGTATTTTAGGTGGCATGGTCTATGAGTTTTAGTCATATTATATGGAAGAATTTTAAGCAAAACGTGACGCATTATGCCATCTATCTCTTCTCGCTCATACTTAGTATTGTGTTGTTTTTCAGTTTTATTACTATTAAGTATGTCCATCATTTACATATACATCAATCATTATCAATGGTGCGACAAGGCTCTCAGATTGGGAGTTATTTTCTATTTATTATTATTATCGTTTTTATTATCTATACCAACATGTTGTTTATAAAGCGACGAAGTTATGAATTTGGACTTTTACAAACGATAGGTTTAGATAAAAAGCGTATTATCTATATGTTAATGCTAGAACAAGTATTCATCTTTTTACTTACTGCTATTTTAGGTATTGGGATTGGTATTTTAGGCTCGAAGATTTTATTAATGATTGTATTGAAAATTTTAGGTATACATACCTCAGTATCCATTGTCTTTAGTTTTCAAGCTATTGGACAAACGTTATTAATTTTAGTGATGGCATACCTTTTAATCATCATACAAGCCTGGATATATTTAACTAAGCATTCCATTCAAAGTTTAATGAAAGCGCACGAAAGTAAAGATGAAAATCAAGTGACGCTCACTATTGGTGAAATTATTTTAGGAATATTGGGAATCGTTTTAATTCTCGCAGGTTATTATTTATCAACGCGCTTCTTTGATTTAATAGATAATATCTTTATACCTTTCATTATTCTATTTCTTACAGTTATTGGGGCTTATTTCTTTTTTAGAAGTACTGTTTCTCTCATATTAAAGATGATTAAGCGTTTTAAAGGTGGAAATGTCAGTGTGAATGATGTCATTTTTACATCGTCACTAATGTTTCGTATTCGAAAAAACGCATTCTCACTAACAGTTTTGGCAGTTGTTTCTGCAATTACAGTCTCTGTCTTATGCTTTGCGGCGCTTAGCCGAAGTTCATTAAACAATGAAGTGCTTTTAGAATCACCTCATGAAGTAACATTGAAAAATGAAAATATAGCAAATGAACTTGGAATTGAATTAGAGCATCATCACATCAATTATAATTATGACTTTAAAGAAGTTGTTTATTCTCAATTATATAAAGATCATTTATTTGATGTAAGTCCAGGTAAACCTTATGCTGTAACGGTTACTAGTGACAAATATTTTTCTAATATTTCTTTAGAAAAAGGGCAAGCCACGCTACTTATACCTAAAGGTGTAGCACACGGCTTGATGCAACATAGAGCACATGGAACAGCAGTTATAGGTACTAAGAAACACAATGTCAAAATTAAACTAAATAATGTAGTAAAGAAAATCTATTTTGAAGAAGATGTAGATTTGGGTGGTCCTACATTAGTTCTTAATCAAGATGAATATAATTATCTTAAAGCACATTCAAAAAGTAAAAATGTTGTGTCGCAATATGGTTTTGATTTAAAACATAATAAAGATCTTCCTAAGCTAGAACGCATAGTAAGTAATTTGAATAAAGATGTTCAAACAAGAAGCCAAGTTGTAAGTGAAATATCTAGTTTAACTGGTATTTTATTATTCGTTTCATCATTCTTAGGTGTCGCATTCTTAATAGCAACAGGGTGTATTATTTATATTAAGCAAATTGATGAAACTGAAGATGATTTAGAAAATTATTCAGTGCTACGTAAATTAGGCTTTACTCAAAAAGATATGGCGCAAGGCTTAAAATTAAAAGTAGCGTTTAATTTCGGTCTACCATTAATTATTGCATTGTTACATGCTTATTTTGCTGCCTTAGTATTTATGAAATTAATTGGCTTCGGTAATCAAAGACCTATTTTTGTAGTTATGGTGATTTATACAATAATTTATAGTATTTTCGCGATTATTGCTTATAACCATTCTAAACGAACAATTAATCACTCAATTTAGAAAAATTGAGCTAATATTTTCTGTTTGTAAAGAATTTGTAAATGTAATTGTGGATATGTAAATTTTGTGATATTTTCAAGTAGGGACAAATTCAGTATTAGAGTCTTACATTTAAAAAAAGTAAAACATTATATTTACATAAAATTTACAAATTGTCAGAAAAAGGCATTTGAAAGTTCTTATCGTAAATGTATTCTTTATATTAAATTGTCTTACAACGAATAAAAATTAACGATGTGGTTGGTAACAATCGCTAAATTGGAGGCTTTATAATGTTTACTAAGAAAAAGGATAAGTTCATGGTTCAATTAGAAGAAATGGTATTTAACTTGGATCGTGCAGCAGTTGAATTCGGGAAAATGGATTTCAATACGCATTTAGATTTAAAAGCTTATTCTGACAATATCAAAACCTACGAGTCACATGGTGACGATCTTATGCATCAAGTTATTACAGATTTAAACCAAACATTCATTACACCAATCGAACGTGAAGATATCTTATCTTTATGTAACGCTATCGATGATGTACTTGACGCTATGGAAGTAACAGCTGGCATGTTTGAAATGTATTCAATTGAATATACTGATGAATATATGGCTGAATTCGTAGAAAACATCCAAAAAGCAGTAGCGGAAATGAAATTAGCTGTTGGATTATTAGTTGATAAAAAATTATCTCACATGCGTATTCATTCTATTAATATTAAAGAATTTGAAACAAACTGTGACGGTATCCTAAGACAATCAATTAAACACATTTTCAATAGTGAAACAGATCCAATCACATTAATTAAAATAAAAGATATTTATGAAAGCATGGAAAAAATAGCAGATAAATGTCAAGTTGTAGCAAATAACTTTGAAACGATTATTATGAAAAATAGCTAAGGGAGTTTTAATTTATGGATTATGTACTAATTGTCACTATAGCTATCGTTGTATTTTCTTTAATCTTTGACTTTATCAATGGTTTCCATGATACAGCCAATGCGATTGCTACAGCAGTATCTACACGTGCATTAACGCCAAGAACTGCGATTTTATTAGCAGCGATTATGAACTTCGTCGGTGCCTTAACTTTCACTGGCGTAGCTGGTACTATTACTAAAGATATTGTAGATCCATTCAAATTGCACAATGGTTTAGTTGTAGTATTAGCAGCAATTTTGGCAGCGATTGTATGGAACTTAGTGACTTGGCTTTATGGTATTCCTAGTTCTTCATCACATGCATTAATCGGTTCGATAGCAGGTGCTGCTATCGCCGCTGAAGGATTTGGAGCACTTCACTATCAAGGTTTCACTAAAATTATTATCGTATTAATTGTTTCACCAATTATCGCGTTCTGTGTTGGTTTTATTATGTATACTTTAGTAAAAATCATTTTCAAGAATGCGAATTTAAGGAGAGCAAATCGTAATTTCCGTTTCTTCCAAGTATTTACTGCGGCATTACAATCATTCTCTCACGGTACGAATGATGCGCAAAAATCAATGGGTATTATTACATTAGCCTTAATCGTAGCAAATATACAAGATGGTTCGAATGTTGAACCTGAACTTTGGGTTAAAATAGCCTGTGCGACTGCGATGGGTCTTGGTACTGCCATTGGTGGTTGGAAGATTATTAAAACAGTTGGTGGAAACATCATGAAAATCCGTCCAGCTAATGGTGCAGCTGCTGACTTATCATCAGCATTAACAATTTTTGTAGCTTCATCATTACACTTCCCATTATCAACAACACACGTTGTATCTTCATCAATCCTTGGTGTAGGGGCTTCTAACCGTGCAAAAGGTGTAAAATGGAGTACAGCACAACGTATGATCATTACTTGGATTATTACATTACCAATCTCTGCGCTATTAGCAGCAGTTATATTCTGGATAATGAGTATCTTCTTATAAAAATCGATTCAAAATAGCTACATACAATATATAATTAAAAATCCTAGTATACTAAGCCATCTAAACAGATGAGAGTATACTAGGATTTTTGTTTAGTTATAAATATAGAAAATGTATTTTTTGAAAGAAAAAGTTTAAGTTTTAAAATATGTAGATCAGTAGTTCTAAGATAGATTACGACGTGTAGTTGTGGAGACTCCTGACTCCTAGGGGAGCAGTATGTTTATTGAACCTAAGTGCTATGGCACTTAGGTAAGTAGTTCTAAAATGGATAATGGAACGTAGTTGAGTGCGGGGCCCCAGCACAAAGACTTTCGCATAGAAAGTCAACAAACAAAGCAAGCTGGGGACGGGGCCCCAACATAAAGAATGTCGAATAGAAATTCTACAAGCAATGCCAGTTGGGGTTGAGGAACTTAAGTGTTTACACACTTAAGTAAGTAGTTCTAATGATTAAAATCAAAGAACTACTTTACAAGACCAAGGCTCGACCCAGCCCCCTAGGCAAGCATCTCAACTTAAGTGTAATATCAATCCATTTAAGAACTGCTTTAAAGACGGCACCCCTGGAAAGCTTAGCAACTTAAGTGAGTGAGTATCTATCTAAGAACGCCTTTACAAGACTACAGGCTTGAGCCTTTCCTACAGTATGCTAAAAGAGCTTGAATATAAACTTAACCCCGTCATACCATTAAGTTATGACGGGGCCTTTTTAAATAAAATTAATGAATATAATTATAACTTGAAACTGATGATGCAGGAATAATACGTGTATTTGTATTATAAGGTCCATTTAAATAGTTCATCTCAGAAATTAAAATACTTCCATCTGCATTCACACGTTCTACGTATGCTACGTGCCCGTAGAATCCATCAGTAGTTTGCATAATTGAGCCAACCGTAGCCACGTGGTTAACTAAATAACCATCTTGTGCAGCATTACCTGCCCAAAATTTTGCATCAGACCAATATGTACTAATAGGTAAGCCAGCTTGCGCACGACGATTAAAAACATACCATGTACATTGTCCAGCTGTATATAAATTTTGATGACTATATGTAGGAGAAGTATAACCATTATTACTATTACTTGTAGCAGCCTTAGGAGTAGCTGTAGAAGTAGCAGTATTACCACTAGGAATTCTCAATTGTTGATTTGGCGTAATTAAATATCCAGATAAATTATTAGCTTTCATAAGGGCATCTACTGAAATGCCATATTTTTTAGCAATAAAAGAAAGAGAATCGCCTGATTGTACTGTATAAACTGATGATGATGTAGAAATAGAGCTCAAACTTGAGTTTGAATTTGAAGAACTTGAGCCGCCAATTGTAAGCACTTGACCAGGGAAAATAATATTATTAGAAAGATTGTTACTTTGTTTAATACTATCTACTGATGTATTGTATTTTTGAGCGATACTCCACAAAGATTCGCCAGCTTGGACAGTATGTTGTGTCGACGCTTCAGCGTTATGATTAGAAAATAATGCGACGGCCCCAGATGCAACTGAAACTGCGAATGCTAACTTTTTCAAACTTAATATCCTCCTTGACTCCTGATAATTTATTATAAATAAAATTTGTTCACTTAAATATTCATAAATTCATTCATATATCACGTAAATATATTATCAAAAATTTGGACTAGTTTGGGCGTTGTTATTATCTTGTAATATTATTAACATTTGACCTGTTTTTTGTAAAAATGGCTCAGCCGTTGACACACGTAAGTTTAAAGCCTTTATAATAATATATATTTTTTATAAAAGAAGAAATTTGTAACATTTCTTAGGTATGTAACTTCCAAATTTTACAATTAAATAGGTGAAAATAATTATAGTAGTGATAAACATAGATGTTTTGAGGGAAATATATACGAAAACGGATTGAAACTTTTAAAATTCAATCATCATAAGTTACAATCAGAATGAAAGAGGAAATAAAATTTATTGGAGAGAGGTTAGATATATGGCGCATTCTTCAAATGCTTCTCAGCAGAATACTTCTGAAAATAAACAAAAACATAAAGCACACGATAATCAACACTCTCATGCTTATTCGAAAGTTTGGCTCTTTTTCACATACTATTGGATTATTTTTGGAATAGGTTGCTATTTTGGACAATACTTACCAATGGAATGGAGAAAGCCTTTATCGATCGCTTTATTTGTAATTATTTTAGCCACGTTATTTATTCAACGTGCACGTAAATATGGATTAATTATTTCTCATATTTACGCTATTATCGTCGGCTTATTATCCTATGCCACTTTTACAATGTATATGCAAAATTTAGGTGCAGAAGTGTTTTATAAGAATATTTTACTAGCAATAGGTGCATTCATTGTATTTGGTATTTTAGGCTACTTCATTATTAATGATGCTTCAAGTTTAGGAAAGTATTTATTTGTTGCCCTTATTGCACTTATTATTGGTGGATTAATTGGAATATTTGTACATAATCCGATTTATCACACTGTTATTACAATCATTGGTTTAATTCTATTCTTGCTATATACCTTATATGACTTTAATAGGATGAAAAGGGGAAATTTCACTCCTCGAGAGATGGGTTTCAACCTCTTTATTAACTTATTAAATATTATTAAAGATGTGTTAAGGCTAGCAAATCGCTTTAAAAACTAAAATTTAAAAGATATAATACCTTATAATATGTCAAAGATGTTGACGGATTGTTTTCAATCATTTCAATTTTGTAGAGTAATCATTTAGTATGACAAGTTACTTTATATATTTGTAGGAATTGAGGGCAATTAACGTGACATCTTTTTTTAACCTTTTTGAATACCAATTTAATAAGAAATTAAAATTAATTTATATATATGTGAATTTTTGATTTAGTATTAATGTTGTGGTAGATTTACATTTAAACGCTAAACTGATGTTTTTAGGGATATAAATTAATCAAAAGAGTAAAGCTATCAAGAAAAGAAAGAGGTGAAGATATGTCCAGTGCCTATTTCCACTTATTAACGAAACATGAATATAACATGACACGTTGCCAAGATGGGATTATTCTTCTTTTTCCAATAGAAGGTCAACTAAAAGTGAAACATTTTACAAAAATGGTTACTGTAGAAAATGAGATTTATATTATTAACAATTCAGATGTCTTTTCTATTAGAGAAAATACTAAAACACTCATGCTTTATATAGCGAGCGATTGGTTTAGAGAACAAGGTTATAAATTCTTCGACTATAAGTATTCAACTAATTTAGTAAAAGCGATGAATGCTATAAAACGTGCTTTATTACAAATAGCAGATAATTATTTAAGAAATGCGACGACATCAGAGGACACTCAACCTATTGTAGATATCGTTAATATTATTGGTAAACAAGGAAGTATTGAAAAAAATATAGCAAATAATCAATATAATTTCTCATACTATGGCGAATTAAGTGAAGTGTTGGAATATATCAATAAGAATATAACTGAAAAGTTAACCTTAAAAGACATATCCTCTAAATTATTTACATCTAAATCGAATTTGTCAGCGCAGTTTAATCAATTATTAAATATAGGCTTTAAAACATATGTCGACACTCTTAAAATAGCTAACTCTTTTGAATTATTATTAACAACTAATGACACTATTAGTTTAATTAGTGAAAAAGTCGGTTTTAGTAACGCTTCAAGCTACTCTAAAACTTTTAAAAGTTATCTTGGTGTTACACCAAATGAATATCGTTCATGTAGTAAATATGAAAAATCAATTATCATGGATTATGAACATCAAATTGATGATAGTCTAAAAAATATAGAAAATATTATTAGATTAAAACAACAATATTATGATCAAAAAATTGAACATAAAATATATGTAGATTCTAAAATTGATACAATAGTCAATCCTTATTATTTAGTAATACAAGTTAATACTATTGAGGAACTGAAATTATTATTTTTAGAAAATTTTGCGAAACCTCTCTTTCATAAAGACTCTACATTAATGTTTTATTTAAGAATTAATATGCGAGATATTAAAGAAAAACTTACAGTAAAAGAACGCCAAAAACTATTTGAATATATTATAAGAAATAATCTAAATGTCACTTTTAAATTAGAAGATTTAAACTTGGTTGATTTCTTAGAATCTAATTATGAAGATGTAATGGCTCATTTTACAGCACAAAATGTAGATATCAATAATGCCCAACAACTTGGATTAGTATTTGACTTAGAAGATATTGATTTAAAAGCAATTTACCGTGTGATTTTGAAAATTCAGCATAAAACAAATCGATTTACCTTTGGATTAGAAATCGCAAAATTGCTTAATGAACCTGTTCTTTTTAAAACATTAGAATCACAAATAAAAAGAATCAATTTTGAGTTTTTATATATTGATAATGCAAAATTAAAAATGCCTTACTTAATTGAACAAAATGAACGGTTATTAGTTAAGAATATTTTGCGCTATCAGAATATACGAGAAATTTTAAAACAAATTGATTTAGAAGAACAAAAAATTATATTTTTAAATTTTGAAAATCATAATTTTATCGATAATACGAATAATGATCTTAATAATAGTGCGCCTCTTTTAATGGAAACAATTATTAAAACTGCATGTTATTTCAATGGAATCGGTTTTAATTTCAAACAATATCCACATTTATTTAATGCGCTTCATTTATTTGATGAAAATGGGTTTAAATCTATTCTTGGTACAATGATTGATCAGATTATCATTATGAGTAACCAACCTAAATACGTTAAAGATAATTATATTATTACTGATGAAAAGGATTACTATACTGTTTTTGTATATGATTGGCGTGTGTCTGAAAGTGAATCTAACGATATGAACTATGATCGAACAGACGTATATATAGATTTCAATGAAGATCAGTTAAAAAGAACATATTTAGTTAAAATACAAAAAATTGATGATTATCACGGAAACATTAATAACGTAATATCTAGAGATATTAGAGATAAATATGATTGGTCGAATACATTTCTAAAACGAATGGATCAACTCATGCATCCTTCATATAAAATTAGAGAGCATAATTTCAAAAATGAGCCACTAAAAATAAAACTAAATTATAATTCCTTGTATATTATTAAAGTGTATAAAAACAAAAAGATTAAATAATAAAATATGTTGTACAACAATATTTAAGTTTGTTAGTAAATTTAACAAAAATTTCAAAACAAATGAAAAGGACAAGCCTCCAAATTTAAAAGATAATATAAGATGAGTTGTCCGCTTATATTTGGAGGTGCAAGAAGCATTGAATAATGACAAACTGAATAAATTGCTAGAATTCTATAAACAATATAAAGCATTATCAGAATATATAGATAAACAATATAAGTTGACATTAAATGATTTAGCTTTATTAAAATTAGCTCATGAACATATCGCAGAAGATCAAATGTTAATGCAATCATTCTTAAAAATCGCAATTGATGAGCTAGATTTGAGTAGAACTAAATTATTAGTTTCAATTCGCAGACTTATAGAAAAAGAAAGATTAAGTAAGGTACGTTCTACAGAAGATGAACGTAAAATTTTTATCTACATGGATAAAAAGAATATTGAAAAATTTAATGCTTTATTTGAAGATGTTGAAGAATTTTTAGATCTTTAATTTAAGAGATGGGAAATACTGACGGCCGTAGCGCTTTGTCAGTATTTTTTATTTTCAAAAAAAGTAACGAAATAGTTAATCCCGATATGATACGCCTACTTTAGACAACACTAAAGTAATACTATATAATAAGGATTATTGAGTATGAAAGTGAGATGACATTATGGGACGTAAATGGAACAATATTAAAGAGAAAAAAGCCCAAAAAGATAAAAATACAAGTAGAATATATGCTAAATTTGGTAAAGAAATCTATGTAGCTGCAAAATCAGGTGAGCCTAATCCAGAATCTAACCAAGCATTACGTTTAGTACTTGAAAGAGCTAAAACTTACTCTGTACCAAACCATATTATCGATAGAGCAATCGATAAAGCAAAAGGTGCTGGCGACGAGAACTACGATCACTTACGTTATGAAGGTTTCGGACCAAGTGGCTCAATGTTAATCGTTGATGCTTTAACAAATAACGTAAACCGTACTGCATCAGACGTAAGAGCAGCATTCGGTAAAAACGGCGGAAACATGGGCGTATCTGGCTCAGTAGCTTACATGTTCGACCACACTGCTACATTTGGTATTGAAGGCAAATCAGCAGATGACGTGCTTGAAGCGTTAATGGAACAAGACGTAGACGTAAGAGACGTTGTAGAAGACGGCGACTTAACAATCGTTTATGCTGAACCAGATCAATTTGCCCAAGTACAAGACGCTTTACGTCAAACAGGCGTTGAAGATTTCAAGGTTGCAGAATTTGAAATGTTACCACAAACAGATATTGAATTATCTGAAGAAGACCAAGCTACATTTGAAAAATTAATCGACGCACTTGAAGATTTAGAAGACGTTCAAAACGTATTCCATAACGTGGACTTAAAATAATGAATGCTAACGCAGAATATTGGATAAAGCATCTTAATCTTACGCCACACCCAGAAGGTGGCTATTATAAAGAAACCATGCGAGAACCTATGAGTAACTCAGAAAGAGCGCCATTCAGTAGCATTTATTTCCTACTGAACACAGGCGATATCTCACACTTCCATCGCATCGACGCCGATGAAGTATGGTATTATCATGCAGGCGCACCATTAACGATTCATATGATTACGCCAGACGGCGATTATCAAACTGCTCAATTAGGTCCTTTTTTGGAAAAGGGGAATGTATTGCAACACCTCGTGCCAAAAGGTACCATCTTCGCCTCAAGCCTAACCGATACAGAAGGTTATAGCTTAGTAGGGTGTATGTGCCAGCCAGCCTTTGAATTTAACCACTTCGAGTTATTCACTCAAGACGAGTTACTCAGCATGTACCCCCAACATGAAGCTATTATTAAACAATACGCCCTAAAACACAAAGACAATTAGCATACAAATAAGCTACACAAAGCCCATACTGACAAGAGCTTCGTGTAGCTTTCTTACATTAACAAGCCTATCATTCCGCACTACCCAATAATTCATTCGCCAATTCCACAACATACGCCAACTTCGCCCATTGCTCTTCTTCAGTAAGATGGTTACCTTCCTCAGTAGAAGCGAATCCACATTGAGGACTAATACAAATATGGTCTAAATCCACATACTGTTGTGCTTCTTTGACACGTTGCTTAATTAATTCCTTATCTTCAAGTTCCGGCGTTTTCGATGTAATTAAACCAAGAACAGCATACGCCTCTTTATTAAAATAACGTAAAGGCTCGAAATCGCCCGAACGATCATCATCATATTCTAAGAAGAAACCATGCAAGTGTTCTTTAAACAAATACGGTGCAATGGCTTCATAACCACCTGAAATCGCCCACGTAGACTGATAATTACCACGACAAATATGTGTCGTTAAAACTAAATCATTTGGTAAACCGTCTACTGCTTCATTAATCACTTTATACGCTAATTCTCTAGCTTGTACTTTTTCTTCATCCGTACGTTGACGTCCACGGACTTTTTGCGTACCTTCAGTCAACCCTGCCCAATATACATCGTCGATTTGAATATAACGTGCGCCTAAATCATAAAATTTCTGTAAAGATTGATGATATACTCTAGCGATATCATGTGCAAAGTCTTCAATATTAGGATAAACATCTTCATTTAATATATTGGGATGGAATAATTGGTTAGGACTAGGAATGGATACCTTTGCAGTAGCGCGTCCATCTACTTTGTCATATAAAAATTTAAAATGTTCAAAGTGGGGATGTTGAGGATTATAGCTCACTTTATCAACGACTCTAACATTGTGTGGACGCGTTTCTACACCTTCAAATTCTAAACCATGCTCAGGCGTATAACCTTCTACGCCATCAATATTTTCTAAGAAATCAAAGTGCCACCAACTACGGCGGAATTCGCCATCAGTAATACTATGTAAGCCAATTTCAATTTGTTTTTCAATAATACGTTCAATTTCTTCGTTTTCAATTTGGGTTAAATCTTCTTGAGAAATTTCATTATTGTTAAATTTAGCACGTGCCTCTTTTAAACGTTGAGGACGTAAAAGACTTCCTACGTGATCAGCTCGAAATGGTTTAATTGACATATGCAAGACTCCTTTACACTCTATTTAGAATTTTCTAACAATTTAAAATAAAGTTATCAAATACGAGTATTTTTGTCAATTTTCCCTAAAAAACGAATAGATGTAGTAAAATAAAAAATGAAAAATTAATGACTATATGTGCGAATTACAATTACATACGACTTAAGATGACATCACTAGGTCAGTTTAATATAATAATGACAAGGAGTTGGTGGCTTTATGAAAATAAAATACATAGATAAACGTCACTGGCGTCGCCTTATTGAACGTGATTATATAGAGGTTAAGGTAAATAATAATAGATTTAAGGGTATTATTGGCTTGGTCACGATGAGGAAGGTTCGTGAACCTTTAGAGGTGACGGTAGTAGGCCAGAATATAGTTGTTGCTAAAGATAACTATCAATGGTTACAAATCTTGCCGGAAAAGAAACGATATAGTATTACTGCAATGTTTGATGATAAAGGTCAACCATTGGAATACTATTTTGATATTAATATTAAAAATATTACGCAAAAAGGGAATGCGAGAACATTAGACTTATTTTTGGATGTTTTAGTCTTACCCTCCACAGGCGAATATGAACTCGTAGATGAAGAGGATTTAGCATTGGCTTTGAAAAATGGACAAATTACTAGAAAACAATACCATGAAGCTTATATGATTGCGCATCAATTGATGATTGAAATCAGTGAGAACTTTTCAGAAGTTAATCAGCGTATTATGTATTGTTACAACAAGATGGTGGGCAAACTGAATAAACCAAATAAACCAAGTAAAACAAATCATCATAAAACGTATAAGCATCATATGAAACAAAGCAAATCTCATCCTAAATAGTGCACACATCGCATGTCGCGCACACGCGCCTCACGCGTCGCATATTGCAATTGCAACAATCATATCGCAATTGTCCGTCGTACATCACGTGTATGTGTATTCCATGGATATTCGATGTGACATCTTAAACGTCGTTTAAACCATTAGTTTAATTAATACAAATGACCTTCACTATCAATTATCTTAACCGTCATAGCCATATTCGTGGATAAACAGAAGTAGGGGGAAGCTATGAAAATAGAGGATTACCGTTTATTAATTACATTAGATGAAACAAGAACGTTGCGTAAAGCTGCTGAAATTCTATATATTTCACAACCAGCAGTAACACAACGTTTAAAAGCCATTGAGCATTCATTTGGTGTAGATATATTTATTCGTACAAAGAAACAACTTATCACAACTACAGAAGGTGCAATGATTATTGAGCATGCACGTGATATGTTAAAACGCGAGAGATTGTTTTTTGATAAAATGCAAGCACATATCGGGGAAGTCAATGGGACAATATCGATTGGTTGTTCATCGTTAATAGGGCAAACCTTGTTACCAGAAGTGCTTAGCTTATATAATTCACAATTTCCAAATGTAGAAATTCAAGTTCAAGTAGGATCAACCGAACAGATTAAAGCGAATCATAGAGATTATCATGTCATGATTACACGTGGGAATAAAGTAATGAATTTGACGAATAGCCATCTCTTTGATGATGACCACTACTTTATTTATCCGAAAGAACGTCGTGACGAAGTATCTAAATTACCATTTATAGAGTTTCAAGCTGATCCAATTTATATTAATCAGATTAAAGAGTGGTATAATGAAAATCTTGGTCAAGACTATCACGCGACGATTACGGTTGACCAAGTTGCAACATGCAAGGAAATGTTAGTCAGTGGTGTGGGGGTAACGATTTTACCTGAAATTATGATGAAGAATATTGATAAGAATTTATTTGAATTTGAAAAGGTTAATATCGATTCACAACCACTTATTCGTTCAACTTACATGAGTTATGACAGTAGTATGTTACAACTTCCACAAGTTGAATCATTTGTTACGCTCATGTTGAACTATATTCGATAATAGTTTCTAAATATTGCAATTGATTCGAAGAACTGAGGTGTAGTCTATGTTTACAGCATTATTGCATATTAAAAACTATAAGTTATTCGTTGTAAATATGATGTTATTAGGAATGGGGATTGCCATTACGGTGCCTTATTTTGTTTTATTTGCAACGAAGGAATTGGGTATGTCTACTAACCAATTCGGACTACTGTTAGCCTTAGCTGCAGTCAGTCAATTTACGGTGAATTCTATCGTAGCGCGCTTTTCCGATACACATCAAGTGAATCGGAAGGTATTGATTATAAGCGCATTATTGATGGGAGCCATCAGTTTTTCAATTTATTTTTATATACATAATGAATGGCTATTTATTATTGTATATGCTATTTTTCAAGGGTTATTTGCACCAGCTATGCCTCAACTTTATGCATCTGCAAGAGAGTCTATTAATGTGTCCTCGTCTAGAAATAACGCCAAATTTGCTAATACCGTGTTGCGTTCTATGTTCTCATTTGGATTTTTATTCGGTCCTTTAATTGGAGCATACCTAATTCAATATTCAGGCTACGCGGGCCTTTTTGGTGGTACTGTTATTATTCTTTTATTTACATTAGTACTTCAAATCTTCTTCTATAAAGACTTGAACTTAAAGCCACAAGAACAAGTGGGTGGCACAGCAAATATTGAGAAAACAGCACCGAATATGTTGAAAGACAAAACACTTTTCATCCCATTTATTGCCTTTATTTTATTACATATTGGTCAGTGGATGTATACAATGAACATGCCTTTATTTGTAACGGATTATTTAAAAGAACAAGAAGGGTATGTAGGCACATTGGCAAGTTTATGCGCAGGCTTAGAAGTTCCATTCATGGTGATTTTAGGTATTCTATCAGCGAAACTTGCGACGCGCACATTATTGATTATCGGTGCAATTAGTGGTGGCGGATTTTACTTTAGTATTGGCGTGTTTGAGAACATTTATATGATGATGGTTGGCCAAATTTTCTTAGCACTATTTTTAGCTATCTTGTTAGGACTAGGCATTAGTTACTTCCAAGATATTCTACCTGATTTCCCAGGTTATGCATCGACATTATTTGCGAATGCTATGGTCATCGGTCAATTGCTAGGAAATTTATTAGGTGGCGCTATGAGTCATTGGGTTGGTTTGGAAAATGTCTTCTTCGTTTCCGCAACATCTATTTTCTTAGGCATGATTTTAATCTTCTTTACTAAAGATCAAAAATATACAGAAGCGGATGTGAGAGTAAAATAATGACAGCAATACTATGGATTTTAATTATATTAGCATTCATCATCGCTTTTATAGGATTAATTAAACCCTTTATACCATCCGTGCTTATACTATGGATTGGCTTTTTAATTTATCAATTTGGTTTTCATGATAAAGGACTATCGTGGATATTCTACGTAGCGATGATTATATTTACCGTCTTCATTTTATTATCAGACTTTTTAATGAATAAATATTTCGTAAACCGATTTGGCGGTTCTAAATTAGGTGAGTATGTCGCGTTAATTGGTGTAATTGTAGGATGCTTTGTCTTACCACCGTTCGGAATTATTATCGTGCCATTTGTAGCAGTATTAGTCGTTGAATTAATCCAAGATTTTGATTTTGGAAAAGCACTGAAAGCAAGTTTTGGCTCAGTCATGGCATTTTTAGCAAGTACAGTAGCACAAGCTATCATCATGGTTATTATGGTTATTTGGTTCTTCATTGATGTATGGTTTGTAGGATAATTTAAAATATATAGTCACATGACACGACAAGCCCATAAATGCACTTATGCATTTATGGGCTTATTTTATATCCAAAAGATATGAAAATGTTTGTCTTATAAGACGGTATTTGAATCTTGGTTGCCAAAATGATGTTCAATATAAAAAGCAATAGGCGTAATAATGAGTGACATAATAATAAAAGCCCAATTACTAATACGAACATATGGACCAAAATTTAAAAACGATTGCGGAATAAAAATAACATAAAATAGTGCAATAATTAACAAAATAATGAGTCCATAATTAAACACCCATATCCAGTGGGAATTATTAAAACTCTGCAATTGGACCGTTTTAAATATGACGAGAATGAATAAAAATATAATAAAAATACTAACAATTACAGTAAGCGGAAATGAATATAAATAAACATCATTGTTATCTCCACCGATAAAGAAACCGATGAACCCTTTGAAGAAGCAAAATATACCGATTAGAAACATAAAATTATGAAAAATATACTTAAAAATATTTTGAAATGTTTCATTTGGTAACGATTTAATTTCTTTCTTCGCATGTGCCTCAGGATCATGGTTGAAATATTCTAAAGCCAATGTTCCTTTTTGTTCAGCAGCAAGTAATTCCTTTAAAATACGATTAAGCATGATTTCACTATCGTGTGGATTAACACGTAAATCAGCACGAACGTATGTCATGTAGTTTTCAAAAATTTCTCTATCTGTATTATTTAGGCGTAATGATTTAACATTATTTTCACGTGCTAACTTGGCAGTGGATTTCATTTGTCATTTAATCTCCCTTAACGTCTAAACTTTTTTAAATTTAAAAAAATAGGTTAATATATGTTAAATATGGATAATCATATCATAGTTAAGTATAGAATATAATCTGAAAATAGAGGATAAAGTTTATGCAAAAGTTAATGATTGAAGATACAAAGTGGATTGAAAAGATTGCGAGACTTCATGAATATTATTTAGAGCAACGTGAAGTAGATTATAATGCTACACGTATGTCGATTGCTTTACGACAAGAAATGATTACTCGAAGGCTTCAGTATAGTGATGATATGATACTTATAGAAATTGATGGCCAAGCCTCACAGTTAATTGCTTTTATTTGGGGGCATTACGAAAAAAGTTTTGGTACAGTAATAACAGAAATGTTATATACGAGTCCTCATTTTCGAGGGAAAGGCTATGCCAAACAGTTAAAATTGCAACTAGAGCGATGGGCGGTTGATCAAGGTGCTTCAGCGATAGAAGGGACAGTAGACGCTAAAAATGAAGAAATGATTCATATTAATAAAGCGAGAGGGTATGAAGTCAGCCATCTCAAGATGCGTAAAGACTTGAGGTAATCCGATGAACAGATTTTTAATTCGTGTTAAAATAAGATGTATTGACTTGTAATTAAAGGAGACAAACATGAAGAAATGGTTAGTACTTTTGCTATCTGCAACACTCATGTTATCTGCATGTGGTAAGAGTGACGAAAGAGCATCATTAGAACATGATATTAAGCAATTGAAAAAAGAAAATGATGAGTTGAAAGATCAGAAAAAAGATTTAGAAAAACAAAAAGAAAAATTGAATGAGCAACGTGAAAAATTAGAAAAAGACGTGGACCATTCGGTAGCGACTGAATCAGCTAAAAAAGAAGACGATAGTAAAGAGAGCGATAATTCGGAGGATTCTTCAGATAGTTCAAGTAAAGATTCTAACGACGCATCAGCCTCAAAATCTTCTCAAGACACTCAAAGCAATGATTCATCTGAAACATCATCAGATGAGAATTCAAACGCTCAAAATACGAATAATAACGGGGATAAGTCTAATTCCAACAGTAGTAATGAAACGAGCGATTCTACTCAAAATACAACTTCTGATAATAACTCAACTGAAGATGATCAATCAACATCTAATTAACACCTTCATTTATTATTGATGAACGATATAAGCCTGATATGTAAAAAGTTTGATTATAATTGAGGTAGGGTAAAAGTAAGGCAAATGCTTACATTTTCAAATACAACTCGTACATAATAAAAAATCGTATTAATAAATGATGTATATATGTAGTTATGAATTATTAGTCATAATGAAATGTTATGAACTAAGCTAGTTATAATTTTAAATTAAAACAATATTGGAGAGATGACTTATGCATGAACAAGATTTTCACATTTTAGAAGGCCGCGATATTACATTGCCAGAATTAGGTCGTGAGATTGAAAATATTACTGGTCGTACAATTGTAGACTCTACTGGTGAAATTAAACGTGTGGTAGCACATTTACCAAACTTTGAATCAGATACAGATACATTTGTAGCAACATTCAAATTAAATCACCGCAATGATTTTATAGATGCTACATTTATTGCTCCGAAAAATCAACGTGACCGATTAAAAGAAATTCCGGTCCACATTAAACTTATCAGCTATATTTCAAGAGCTTAATCAAGAAATTTTAATAAAATGAAGTATAAGTAAAGTGTGTTATGGACCCTTCAACCATATCGCACTTTTTTAATAATTGTATTTTCTCTGTATTGAGGTGGTCGTAATGGTAGTTTATATTGAGACAGAAAGATTAAAATTACGCGATTGGGAACAAGACGATTTATTACCTTTTCAAAAAATGAATGCCAATCCACAAGTGAGACGTTATTTCTCAAGTTTATTAAGTTATCGTCGTTCCGAATTAGATATGAAGAAAATGGACGACATACTCAAAGAAAAGGGCATCGGATTATTTGCAGTCGAACTTAAAGAAACGGGAGAATGGCTAGGGTATATCGGCGTGAATTATCTGCCTAAAGATAGTAAATATCCGTTCGATGAGTTACCGTTATATGAAATTGGTTGGCGTCTTATTCCAGAAGTTTGGGGTAATGGTATTGCGACAGAAGGTGCGGAAGCCGTACTCGAATTCGCAAAAGAAAAAGGCATAGAAGAGGTATATAGCTTTACAGCTGAAGAGAATTTGCCTTCTAAAAAAGTAATGGAAAAAATTGGTATGACCTTTTACGACAACTTTGAATTACCAGAATTAAGTAAATACCATTTGTTAAAGCGACAAATACGTTATTATAAAAAATTATTTTAATAAAAAAAGCGACATTAGAAGAGGCTGGGACGACGAATTTAAAAAGAATTCTGTCCCCCTCCCATCCTCAATGTCGCTTAATTATTTACTTTATGGTTGCCTAATTAGTCGTATGTACGAACACCTAAAGGTTTATAGTTTAATAATCCCTCAATTAATTCTTCTTTGGTATCATAAAGAGGCGCTAAATCTTTATATTTTTTATCAATAAAGCCTTCACCAATCATATGAGCAATCAATTGTTGAAGCGGTTCAAAAAAGCCATTTAAATTGAAAACGCCGATAGGTTTTTGGTGAATTCCAATTTGAGCCCAACTATACATTTCAAAGAATTCTTCAAGCGAGCCTGCACCACCAGGCGCCATCACAAAGGCGTCCGCTAATTCCGTCATTTTTTCTTTACGCTGATGCATGGAATCCACTAGAATCAATTCACTTACTTTTTGACTCGTAATTTCACGTTCATCCAACATTTTAGGCATGACACCAATTGCATGCCCGCCATGATCTAACACACCATCTTGAATAGCGCCCATAATACCTACTGAACCAGCGCCAAACACTAATTCATAACCTTGTTCAGCCATATACTTACCAAATTGATAGGCTTCTTCAACGTAAATAGGATCATTTCCTTTACTTGCCCCACAATATACTGCAATACGTTTCATATTGTATCCTCCTTTAATTGTTGAATAACTTGCTTGAATGCTACTTTAAACTGTCGTTTATCTTCTTTTGAAAATGGGGGAGGCCCTTTGTGTCGCCCACCTTGATGTCTAATAAGTGCATTATTATAACGTTGTTGTAACAACATATCTATATTTTGATTATCATAAATATGGCCTTTATGATGCATCACCAGTCGAACTTTAGATAATAGCAAACTGGCAAGACCATAATCTTGTGTAATTACAATATCGTTCGATGTGGCTAATTGAATGATTTTATAATCTACGGCATCAGGACCATCATCTATGTACAACGTCTTCACATGTTCAGGATAAATCTTATTTGAAAAGTGACTAAAACTACGTAAAATCGTAACAAAAATGCCTGTCCCAGCCGTTAATTCAATAACTGAATCGACTACTGGACAAGCATCACCATCAATAAATACTGTTGTCATAAAATTATGCCTTAGTATAATCTTCTTCTTTATTTTGAGTTGCTACACTATCAGCATCATAATCTTTAAGTTTTTTCATTTCTTTGATGCGTGCTTTTTCTTGTTGTTTTTGAAGTTTCTTCTCTTCTTTATGACGTTTATCAATATTTTTTTGAAGTTTTTTATTTAATTTGTTAACTTCTTTTTTATTTTCTTTTTCTAGCTTTTCGCCTTTTTTCTCAGTTTCATCATCAAGTTTACCAGGTGTTAAGCCAACTTTTTCTTGATATTTTTGAGTTTTCTTCAATTCTTTAATACGTTGTTTCTCATTTTTTTCACGTGCTTTATCTTCTTCTTTGTGGCGTTGTTCAATATTTTTTTGAAGCTTTTTATCCATTTTGTCAGCTTCTTTACGATTTTTCTTCGCTAATTTTTCGCCTTTTTTTTGAATGTATTTTGGATCATTTTCTTTCGCGATTTTTTTCAATTCACGTTTATTATCGAATTCTTGTTTTTTATCACCAAAATAATCTTTAACACCTGAAGCTTTATCAGCAATCGCATGTGAAGCATTTGATGTGGCGTGTGAAGCTTTTTGAACGTCAGGATGAGACTTAATGCGTTTACGTTCCACAATTA
Organism: Staphylococcus croceilyticus; assembly: GCF_002902575.1. Classification (GTDB taxonomy): domain Bacteria; phylum Bacillota; class Bacilli; order Staphylococcales; family Staphylococcaceae; genus Staphylococcus; species Staphylococcus croceilyticus. The sequence continues at coordinate 44,055 of NZ_PPRD01000012.1, forward strand.
GTGGCACAAGAAAAATTGGTAATACATTAATCGTTGTTTTAATGATCGTCTTTTTGTCCATACTCGTTGCCTCCATTAATTTTACTATATCTCTTCAATACCCTATGATACATGAAAGTAAACGGTGGCACTAGCGGAAACACTTGTTGTTGTGAAGACTTTAAAAATAAAAAAAGAACAAGAAATCATATTATGAAAACAGATTTCTTGTCCTCGCTTTAAGATGAAATTAAATATGTTTACCAATTCCGAAACCGAAATAAAGAATTGCGATAAAGATAACTAACACAATTCGATAAATAGCGAACGGAATTAATTTAACTTTATTAATTAAGTGTAAGAATGTTTTAATAGCAATTAAACCAACAATGAATGCAGCTAAGAATCCGATTAAGTAGAATGGTATATGTGCAAGTTCAATGTATTGTATGTTTTTAACTAATGATAATGCACTTGCTGCTAACATAATTGGCACAGCCATAATAAATGTGAAATCTGAAGCCGATTTATGGTCTAATTTCATAAGTACACTTGTTGAAATTGTAGAACCAGAACGACTGAAACCAGGCCACATTGCTACTGCTTGTGAAATACCAATTACGAATGCTTGAAGGTACGTAATTTGGTCCACAGTTTGTGGGTTCTTAACTTTAGTGCTAAATCTATCTGCTACAATCATGTAAATAGCACCAAGGAATAAACCAATCATAACAGTTGGAACACTGAATAGATGCTCTTCAATAAAGTCGTCGAATAAGACACCTAAAATACCTGCTGGAATCATCCCAACTAATACGTGTAATAAGTTTAAACGACGTGGTTTAGAACGAAACTCTTCATTAATAGAAGAATGTCTATATTTACCAATATGTAACATTTCGAAATAACGCTCACGGAAGACCCAAGCTGCCGCAAATACAGAACCTAATTGGATTACAACTTTGAAAGTGAAAGCTGAATGAGGGCCTAGAAATTCAGTTGATTTTAACCACATATCATCAACTAGAATCATATGTCCCGTTGAAGATACTGGCGCAAACTCAGTTAACCCTTCAACGATACCTAGGATTAAAGCCTTGATAAACTCAATAATAATCATAAGTAACCTCTTTCTTTTATTAAAAAATTAAATTTTTGTAGTCTTAAAATATATTGTTGTCAAAATTCACTTTATTATAATATCATATTAAATTAAAGCTTTGCTAATGATATTAAAGTAGAACACGCCAATTATCATAAAAAATAGAAAGAGAAAATAATTTTTTATGATGTAAGTGCTACCTTTAAATTTCATTAAGCTACAAAATATTTTTAACACTCACTTAATAACTTATATTTAATAACCTCTTCACTACAACAGACTAAAGTATGAAATCTGCATATATTTAAAAC
>NZ_PPRD01000116.1 GCF_002902575.1 Staphylococcus croceilyticus
CTAAAAAAGTCTGATTTCCTCTTTGTCGCTTAATCTAATTATAATTAAATAATTTTTTTATTTATCAACCGATGTTTGCGTAGAACCCTTTTAAAAATAAAACGCTCGAATGTTTGCGGACATTCGAGCGTTTTCTATATTTCGGAATTATACTAAATATGATTTTAACATCCAATTGTGTTTATCTACTGATGTTTGCATACCAATAAACATATCTTCAGATACATCATCGCCAGCGTCACCAGCAACTTGAATAGCTGTTTCTAATTGTTTTGAAATGTTTGTTAAATCTTTTGAGAATTCTTCAACCATTTCTTCAGCTTTATAGCCTTTTCCAGCTTCTTCAACAATTGAAAGCTCTAAACTTTCTTTTAATGTACCAACTGGGTTACCACCAATTGCTAAAATACGTTCAGCTAAATCATCTACATATTGACTAGCTTCGTTATATAATTCTTCAAACTTAGCATGTAATGAGAAGAAATTAGGTCCTTTTACATACCAGTGGAAGTTATGCAATTTAGTATAAGCTACTGTCCAGTTAGCAACTTGTTGGTTTAGTTCTTTTACTACATCTTGTTGAGCCATTGAAATCTCTCCTTTAATATATAATTGTTCTCTCTATTTCAATAAACATTATATTATAATAATTCTAATCTGTAAACAGAAATGTCTATTTTTATTTATAATAATTATAATTTAAGGTATAGATTTTTAGTGATATATAAGCG
>NZ_PPRD01000117.1 GCF_002902575.1 Staphylococcus croceilyticus
TTTATAACTTACTAAAATGTTTATCTAATTATATTTTTTATTCTTTTATTAATTAAAAATGTTGTTTTTTTATATATGTAAGCGCTTTATTTTTTTAAAAAAGTAATAAATAGGGTCTTACATTTACTTGTAAGACCCTCATTAAAATACTATATGTTATTTATCTAAACCCATTTTATCTTCAACTACATCAGCAATACGTTGCGCATAGCGTTGCGCATCCTCATCTGTAGCTGCTTCAACCATTACACGTACTAATGGTTCTGTACCAGAAGGTCTAACTAATATTCTACCTTCGCCGTTCATTTCATCTTCAACTTCTGACATCACTTGTTTCACATCTTCATTCTCTTCAACATGATGTTTGTCAGTAACTTTAACATTGATTAATGATTGTGGATATTTTTTCATTTGTGCTGCTAACTCACTTAAAGGCTTGCCACTCATCTTAATTACTGAGGCTAATTGAACACCTGTTAATAAGCCATCACCAGTTGTATTATAATCCATAAGAACGATATGACCTGATTGTTCTCCGCCTAAGTTGTAATTACCACGACGCATTTCTTCAACTACGTATCTATCTCCAACTTTAGTTTTGTTTGAAGCGATACATTCATGTTCTAGAGTTTTATAGAAGCCTAAATTACTCATTACTGTTGAAACAATCATATTATTATTTAATTCATTGTTTTTATGCATTGATTGACCAATAATGAACATAATTTGGTCTCCATCGATGATATTACCTTTTTCATCTACAGCGATTAAGCGATCTCCATCACCATCAAACGCTAAGCCAAAGTCACTTTCAGTTTCTACTACTTTTTCAGCTAATTGCTCTGGATGAGTAGAACCACATGCTTCATTGATATTATAGCCATCTGGGCTACAACCAATCGTTTCTGTATCAGCTTCTAAATCTCCAAATAAGAATGGTGCTAATGCAGATGTTGAACCGTTTGCGCCATCTAAGACAATTTTTAATCCTTCTAAATCAACATCAATTGTAGATTTTAAATAGCTTAAATACTTTTGAGCCCCTTCAAAGTAATCAGAAAAATGTACAATATCTTTACCTACAGGTCTAGGTAATTCAGGATTTTCTTGGTCTAATAAAGCTTCAATTTCATTTTCTTGCTCATCTGATAGTTTAAATCCGTCTGCGCCAAAGAATTTAATACCATTGTCTGCTACAGGATTGTGAGAAGCTGAAATCATTACACCTAATTCAGCACCCATCTCACGAGTAAGATAAGCAACACCTGGCGTTGAAATGATTCCTAATCGCATTACTTCTGCACCAATAGAAGCTAACCCAGCGATTAATGCAGATTCTAACATTTCACCAGAGACACGCGTATCTCTACCTACTAATACTTTAGGATGTGCTTCACCTTCGTTATGTGCTAAAACATAACCACCATAACGACCTAATTTAAACGCTAATTCAGGAGTTAATTCTCTATTTGCTATACCTCTTACTCCATCAGTACCAAAATATTTTCCCATTGTTAAATACTCCTTTATTTATAAAAAATTAAAATTATTTCAAATTGATATGTGCTGTAACTTCATTAGTATCAGCTTTTTTAACTTTATTAGGTAAATCAATCTTTACCTTTTTATCTGTTGATTCAGATATATCATCTAAATTCACAACAGCATCAACTTCATTAATATCTTGCAATGTTTCTCTATTACCAAAAATTTCAATTTCATCCTTATCTAATGAAATGTCATCAAGTTCTTTATCATCCGGTAATTGACCTTCAGTGTGTACATTAACTTTAACTTTCTTGCTATAAGGTTCAACCTTTGTTGTTAACTTTACTTGATCAGGTTGAATATGCACATTTAACTTATTCAGTTGTTTATCAAAAGCAGTTACATCTGCTACATCAGAAGTATCTTTAGTTACTTTGTCTACATCACGATAGGTAGCCTTAAGATAAGCAATTTTAGATAATTGTTGTTTCCCTCCTGTTACTTTCACAGTATCAGGTTCAACTTTACTATCTTTCACTTTGTAATTAGCATCAATATCATTCTGACCTATATCAGGTTGTACATGCATCGTTTTAGAATCTTTATTTTCAAGAGTGATATAAGCTTGTTTAGGCTTGACGTTATAATTAATGTCATTACTTAATCCTTTAACTATATAGTCTTCCTTATAATTGCCTGCTTTTGCATTTGATAAGTCAACAGTTACTTTAATATCATCCGAATTCTCTATTTTAAGTAGTTTGGACTGTGGTCCAGAAATAGTTACATTTACTGTATCTGGAGCTTTAGTAACATGTAAATTTTTTGAATTATAAAGAACTTCCACAGGTACATCTTCAATAGTTTTAGAAGAATTTTGAGATAAATTATTATTATTAAAAATGTTACCAAAGACATTATTGACAGATAAGTAAAAGAATATAGCTAACACTAAAGCTATAAATCGTAAACCCCATTTACTTTCTAGCATCTCATTTCACACCTTTCTTTTGAAAGTGTGTACCAAACCAATGTTCAGCTAATAATTCTTCAAAAACTTCTTCTGAAATATCTCTGCGCAATTTGCCATCAAATGTAACGGATATTGATCCAGTTTCTTCAGATACTACCACAGTAAAGGCATCCGAAACTTCTGATATACCTACTGCTGCTCTATGACGAGTACCTAAACTTTTAGAAATTTTAGCACTGTCAGATAACGGTAGATAACTCGCAGAACTAGCAATTCTTGAATTTTGAATAATCATAGCACCATCATGCAAAGGTGTATTTGGTATAAAAACATTAATTAGCAATTCTTGTGATATTTCAGAATTCATTGAAATCCCAGTTTCAATATAGTCTTGTAGACCAGTTTCTTTTTCAAAAACGATTAAAGCACCAATACGTCTTTTAGCCATATATTGTACAGCTTTTGAAACTGCTTGAACTAATTTTTCTTCATCATGACTGTAGGTATTTGTATATCGTTTGAATAAACTTCCTCGACCTAATTGTTCTAACGCACGTCTAATTTCAGGTTGGAATATCACTATTAAAGCTAATACGCCCCACTGAATCACAATATCAAATAGCTTAGAAGTAGCAGTTAAATTAAGAATTTTACTGACTTGCTGACCAATAACTATAAATAAAATACCTTTAAGTAGCTGAATAGCCTTAGTACCCTTAAATACAGTAATGAGAAGATAAAGGACATACCATACAATAAGTAAATCAAGTACACTTGTAATTATTTTTAATGTACTTAGATTATTAAAAACGTTGGAAAAATCCATAGCATCTCCTCCGAATATATTTTTCCATAGTCTTAATTATACCAATGAAAAACCTCACTGTCATATGAACAATTAAATTGAACAAAAATTTCTTATTATCTATAATGGTGAAAAACTTTAGAAAATAAAAAAAGCACCCCAACTTGGGATGCTTGTGAGTGAGCCATAGAGGATTCGAACCTCTGACCCTCTGATTAAAAGTCAGATGCTCTACCAACTGAGCTAATGGCTCTAATGGCTGGGCTAGCTGGATTCGAACCAGCGCGTGACGGAGTCAAAGTCCGTTGCCTTACCGCTTGGCTATAGCCCATTAAGATGGTGGAGGGGGGCAGATTCGAACTGCCGAACCCGAAGGAGCGGATTTACAGTCCGCCGCGTTTAGCCACTTCGCTACCCCTCCGACTTATAAATGGTGGAGAATGACGGGTTCGAACCGCCGACCCTCTGCTTGTAAGGCAGATGCTCTCCCAACTGAACTAATTCTCCAACAAAATGGTGACTCCTACGGGACTCGAACCCGTGTTACCGCCGTGAAAGGGCGGTGTCTTAACCGCTTGACCAAGGAGCCATGGCTCCGCAGGTAGGATTCGAACCTACGACCGATCGGTTAACAGCCGATAGCTCTACCACTGAGCTACTGCGGAATAATATGATGTGCCTGGCAACGTCCTACTCTAGCGGAACGTCAGTCCAACTACCATCGGCGCTAAGGAGCTTAACTTCTGTGTTCGGCATGGGAACAG
>NZ_PPRD01000118.1 GCF_002902575.1 Staphylococcus croceilyticus
TATGAGAAATGCGGTTGATGAAACAAATTGATTGTTTCATTAACCGCATTTTTTGTATAAAAAGAGCGCAAATATCTCTATAATATTAAGTGACCAAACAAAATATAAGGAGAGATATCGCGCTCATGAGTAATTGTATCGTAGAAACACTAGAAATTAAAGATGAAAATATTATTTGGGAAGACCGTGTAGAACGTTTTTCCAATGGGCATATAACAGCTAAATGTTATTTCGGCACATTAACTTATACACCTAAACGCTGTGAAAACTGTGGCTTTCCCAATGAAAATC
>NZ_PPRD01000119.1 GCF_002902575.1 Staphylococcus croceilyticus
TAAGTACAAGTGACTCAGAAAGCACATCAGGATCAGAAAGTGAGAGTCTTTCAGACTCAGCAAGTGTAAGCACATCAGATAGTGAGTCCACATCAACGAGCGAAAGTGATTCCGATTCAGCAAGCGCAAGCACGTCAGACAGTGAATCAGCATCAATGAGTGAAAGCGACTCAGACTCAGCAAGCACAAGCATGTCAGACAGTGAATCAACATCAACAAGTGAGAGTGATTCCGATTCAGCAAGCGCAAGTACGTCAGATAGTGAGTCAGTATCAACGAGTGGAAGTGACTCAGAGTCGGTAAGTACAAGCGAATCAGAAAGTGATTCAGAATCAGTAAGTACTAGCACATCAGACAGTGAGTCAACATCAACGAGTGAAAGCGACTCAGACTCAACAAGCGCGAGCACGTCAGACAGTGAGTCAACATCAACGAGTGAAAG
>NZ_PPRD01000120.1 GCF_002902575.1 Staphylococcus croceilyticus
AGAGATATTTGCGCTCTTTTTATACAAAAAATGCGGTTAATGAAACAATCAATTTGTTTCATCAACCGCATTTCTCATAGAACCTTTATTACAAAATCACTACCTACTTCTTATTCTGAGTGCTAAATGTTAGGTTGTCGATCAACTTAACATTCAATATTATAACAAATTAGTCTACTTTGTGATCTGAACCAAAGAATGATTTAAACATATGGAATGTTGTTTCTCTGTTTAATGCTGCAATTGAAGTTGTCAATGGAATACCTTTTGGACAAGCATTTACACAGTTTTGAGAATTACCACATTCTTGTAAACCACCTGTTCCCATTAATGCATCTAAACGTTCATCTTTAGTCATTGCACCTGTTGGGTGTAAGTCGAATAAACGTACTTGAGAAATCGCTTGTGCCCCTACGAATTTGTTGTTACGTGTAACGTTTGGACAAACTTCTAAACATACACCACAAGTCATACATTTAGATAATTCATAAGCTGTTTGACGCTTCTTCTCTGGCATACGTGGACCAGGACCTAAATCATATGTACCATCGATAGGAATCCATGCCTTCATACGTTTTAAGTTATCAAACATTCTTGTACGATCAACTTGTAAGTCACGAATGACTGGGAATGTGCTCATTGGTTCTAAGCGAATCGGTTGTTCTAATTGATCAACGATTGCTGAACATGATTGTCTCGCACGACCATTGATAACCATTGAACAAGCACCACATACTTCTTCTAAACAGTTCATATCCCAAGTTACAGGCGTCGTCTTTTCACCTTTACTATTTACAGGATTACGTCTAATTTCCATTAAACATGCGATAACGTTTAAATTCTCTTTATAAGGAATTTCAAACTCTTCTTCGTATGGTTTAGAGTCTTGATTATCTTGACGTTTAATAATTAATTTAACAGTTTTTTGATTTGTTTCGTTTTGTTGATCTTCTTCACGATTGCGCACTTCTTCATTACGACGTTCTTCTGGAGTTTCTTTTACTGATTGAGTGTCAGCCATTATTTTTTACCTCCTTTAGACTTACTAGTGTAATCACGTTTACGTGGTGGAATTAAACTTACATCAACTGGCTCATAAGTAAATTTAGGCGCTTCTGTTTTACCTTGATACTCAGCTAAAGTTGTTTTTAACCATTCATCATCATTACGTTCAGGGAATTCTGGTTTGTAATGAGCTCCACGTGATTCATTACGATTGTAAGCCCCAATAGTAATTACACGTGCTAAAACTAACATATTCCATAATTGACGTGTGAAGAATACTGCTTGGTTACTCCAAGTTTGAGTATCTTCCATGTCAATGTCTTGATAACGTTTCATTAGTTCAACAATTTTCTTATCTGTTTCAAGTAATTTATCGTTTTCACGTACTACTGTTACGTTTGCTGTCATAATTTCACCAAGTTCACGATGAAGTTTATAAGCATTTTCAGTACCACGCATATTTAATAAGTTATCAAAGCGTTCTTGTTCTTCATCTACACGTTTTTGATAAATACTTTCATCTAAATCTGTGTAAGAAGTTTCTACATTTTCAACATACTTAATTGCATTAGGCCCTGCAACTGTACCGCCATAAATGGCTGATAATAATGAGTTTGCACCTAAACGGTTACCACCGTGTTGAGAGAAATCACATTCTCCTGCTGCAAATAATCCTTTAATATTAGTCATTTGATCGTAATCAACATATAAACCACCCATTGAGTAGTGAACCGCTGGGAAGATCTTCATAGGTACTTTACGTGGATCATCACCTGTAAATTTCTCATAAATTTCAATGATACCACCAAGTTTTACATCTAACTCATGGGGATCTTTATGAGATAAGTCAAGGTACACCATGTTTTCACCATTGATACCTAATTTTTGGTTAATACAAACATCAAAGATTTCACGTGTCGCAATATCACGTGGTACTAAGTTACCATAATCAGGATATTTTTCTTCTAAGAAATACCATGGCTTACCATCTTTGTATGTCCAAATACGTCCACCTTCACCACGTGCTGATTCACTCATTAATCGAAGTTTATCATCACCTGGGATAGCTGTAGGGTGAATTTGAATGAATTCACCATTCGCATATTTAGCACCTTGTTGATAAACGATTGAGGCAGCAGATCCTGTATTAATCATTGAGTTTGTTGTTTTACCAAAGATAATACCAGGACCACCTGTTGCCATGATCACAGCGTCTGAACCAAATGATTTAATTTCAGATGTTGTCATGTTTTGAGCAACAATACCTCTAGCTGCGTTCTCGTCATCTTTAACAATACCTAAGAACTCCCAGCCTTCATATTTTGTAACTAAACCATCCACTTCAAATGAACGTACTTGTTCATCAAGTGCATAAAGTAATTGTTGTCCAGTAGTCGCACCAGCAAATGCTGTACGGTGATATAACGTTCCACCGAAACGACGGAAGTCTAAAAGACCTTCTTTAGTTCTACTAAACATTACGCCCATACGGTCTAATAAGTGAATAATAGATGGTGCAGCTTCAGCCATAGCTTTTACAGGTGGTTGGTTAGCTAAGAAGTCACCACCATAAACTGTATCATCAAAGTGAATCCAAGGTGAGTCACCTTCACCTTTAGTATTTACCGCACCATTAATACCACCTTGGGCACATACAGAGTGCGAACGTTTAACAGGTACGATTGAGAATAAATCAACATGTGCACCTTGTTCTGCAGCTTTAATTGTTGACATTAGACCCGCAAGGCCTCCACCGACAACAATAATTTTTTTCTCTGCCATAGAATTGTCACTCCCCTAAAATATATCTACAACTTAACGTCACGTATAACCTTAATGTATAAGTAAATGTTAATTATTACTCATTAATTAAAGTTTTAATTTCGTTTTTATTCATGTTCTATACGAATGCTAAAAGTGCTGTTACACCGATGTATGAAAGAATTAAGAATACAATTAAAGAAACCCAAGTGAAAACACGTTGAGATTTTTTAGATTGTAAAAAGCCCCATGTTACTAAGAATGACCACAATCCATTTGAGAAATGGAAAATAACACAAATAATACAAATGATGTAAATAATTAATACAAATGGATTTTCCAATACACGGTGCATTAAATCATAATTAATTTCCTTACCGAAGAAATACTTTTGTAAAGTTGTTTGCCATAAATGCATAAATACAAAGATGAAGGTCACGATACCTGAAACTCTTTGTAAAGCAAACATCCAGTTTCTAAATAAAGAATAATGACCGATATTTTCTTTTGCAGTAAATGCAATATGAATACCATAAAGACCATGGTATAAAATTGGTAAGTAAATAAATAAAAATTCAATCGCTAATAGGAATGGTAAAGATTCCATAAAGTTCGCAGCTTTATTAAAAGCTTCAGCACCTTGTGTTGCTTGATGGTTCACCATTAAATGAACAATTAAGAATGCACCGATTGGAATGATACCTAGCAACGAGTGAATTCGTCTTAGGTAAAATTCGTTTTTAGACTTTGCCAAAAGGAGTCCCCCCTGTAAACCAATTATTTAAATTGCCCATCCTTAAGAAAGCCCATCTCTCTCGTTAAGAATTATTAACAAAAGTATTTACTACTTTATTTAGTAC
>NZ_PPRD01000121.1 GCF_002902575.1 Staphylococcus croceilyticus
AAATAGATTTTACCAAGCAAAACCGAGTGAATAGAGTTTTAAATAAGCTTGAATTCATAAAAAATAATCGCTAGTGTTCGAAAGAACACTCACAGATTAATAACTATATTAGATTAAGTTATTAAGGGCGCACGGTGGATGCCTTGGCACTAGAAGCCGATGAAGGACGTTACTAACGACGATATGCTTTGGGTAGCTGTAAGTAAGCGTTGATCCAGAGATTTCCGA
>NZ_PPRD01000122.1 GCF_002902575.1 Staphylococcus croceilyticus
GTCCTACACTATTGAAAATTTCCAAATCAATCATGCTATATTCTTAAAATTTTATTTATATTGTGTATAGATGGAAATTTTTAACGCTTTCATTAAAAAATACATAAAAAGTTTTTATTTTTCACTATTAATTTTTCCTAGCTTTTACTTTATATTAGCTTTTATTTTTATACGGAGTTTCATTTTGTTTTAAATACTTTCAAAATATTGATAAAATATTTTTAATTATTTATTCGGTAGATGCTTATTCATACTCGTACTCCTACACCCTTATTTTGATTAGTATTATATTATGCATTAATTAAAGTATTTTTTTAATACGCCATATTCTTTTTTAATCTCTTCAATCATACGATTTAATTCTCTTTTAATTGGTTGTAAGCAAATACTTATAATTTTAGCCTTTGTGTAGTCATAATTAGTGTTATAAAATTTATAGCTATTATCAATGTCTAATAATTCATTGAAGAAATTCAACTTAAAAAATTCAATTTGTTTTTGCACAAATATTCCTTCTTGATATTTTGAAATTAGTTCATCATCGATTATTCCACTTAACTTTTCTACTACTTCTTTTAAATACATTATATTATATTGATAAAGAACAGAATTAGGTAATAAGTCATAAAATTGTTTATTAATATCTTTATATTTTTGCATTTTAGGATCGTGTAAATTATGTTTTAGTAAAGTTTCTTCGCTAATATTTAAATTTGGTATTTTAATAAGATTCAAATCTGTAAATTGATTTAATTCAGTTGGCATTTGTAATACTTTGTGCTTTCTTAAGGTTAACAATTGGTCATATGTACTAAAATTAGTATAACAAAATAAGTCTAATACTCTAGCAAATTTAATGTATTCCTCTACTCTTTTAATATTTTTAGCTTGTTCTCCCCTTTTCTCACTAAGTATTAGGAAATTTTGAATATTATTTTGTTGTTTTGTAATTTTTAACACACTTTCATTAATATGATTAGCTTTATTATTTTGTTGTTTTGTCATTTCAAGTACACTTTCATTAATACGATTAGCTTTTATATTCGCTAAATATAAAAATACACTTAAAATAGTAGTGGTTACTATGCTAATTATCGAAATAAATATTGTAATATAAGAAATATCATTTCCTACTCGATTATCTAAAGTAATCAATTCTATAAAAAGTACAATCAAGCATAAAAATACTAAAATTATTAAACTAATAATAATAATTCTCTCATTCTTTTCTATATATTTTTGCACTCTATTAATCATTATTATTTACCTTTCTTGAACTTTATTTATTATAAATTTGTCCATTTCTTATTTGCAGTATATTAATATTAGAAATTTAAATTTATATCATTAAC
>NZ_PPRD01000123.1 GCF_002902575.1 Staphylococcus croceilyticus
TTATTGGAGATAAATGGGAATATACATCAAGAATGACGCAAGAAGATGGCATCACAACATATGTATATGACCGAATTCAACATGAAATTCCAAATGAAGCGCCCCAAGTGGAAGTACCAGAACTCCAAGTAACACGATATGTTGATACCGAAGGTAATGAAATTAAAGACACAGAAGAAGGCACACACCAACCGCCAGGTAT
>NZ_PPRD01000124.1 GCF_002902575.1 Staphylococcus croceilyticus
CCTTCTTTATATGTCAAAATTATTCATAAGTTCTATTATTTATAGTAGTACTTTTAATTCAATTTTTAAAGTAATAAACTCAAAATAAATAATAAATATTATTTATTTTGAGTTATAAATTATTTTTATTTTACTATGAAACGCTTCTCATCTAATTGTTTTCTAAATTTCTTTTGATCCGCTTTAGATTTCTTCTTGAAATCTTTTAAGAATTGCTCATATTTAGGTAATACATCATCTAAATCGCCAAATTCTTTTAATTTACCGCCTTCAATCCAGGCAATTTTAGTACAGAATTCACGCACTTGTCGGATGTTATGACTGACAAAGAAAATGGTTTTCTTTGCTTCTTTAAATTCATAAATTTTATCCAAGCATTTTTGAGTAAAGGTTTGGTCTCCCACTGAGAGAGCCTCATCAATGACTAAGATATCAGGATTAATCGTTATATTAATAGAGAACCCTAATTTCGCACGCATCCCACTAGAATAGTTTTTAACGGGTTGATAAATAAATTCACCCAATTCACTAAATTCAATAACTTGAGGCATAAGTCTTTTAATTTCTTTCTTTTTAAAGCCCATGCATAACATCTTAAATTCAATGTTTTCTATACCAGTTAAACGACCGTTTAGTCCTGCATTAATGGCGATGACGCTGACTTCCCCGTGACGTTCAATCGTTCCAGAACTAGGTGATAATGAGCCACCAATCATATTACTTAATGTAGATTTTCCAGACCCATTGATGCCTACTAATCCAATCACATCGCCTTCGTGGGCTGTAATTGATACATCGTCCAAAGCAAAGAACGTTTTGTTCTTATTTTTAGGGATTAAGGCATCTTTAATACGCTCTTTATTATTGCGATAAATGCGATATTCTTTTGTCACATTTTTAATGTTAACAGATACGCTCATAAGTATTCCTTCCTTACAGATAGTTATATCGATTATAATACATCACACAACAGTTGTTAAATTTATTAACCTAGTGTAAAGTGTATAAGTGATTTTGTATAGTTTTTGTAAATATAAGAGATTAATTTTTCTTTTTTGAAAATGAGTATTCTACATAAAAACAATTTTTAAATTAGAAGATAACAGTATATAAAATAATATACCTCTATACTTTAATTATATTAAACTTTTCGAGAAATGTTATATATAATGAATGTAAGTATTCCTGTCTCTTATACACATCT
>NZ_PPRD01000125.1 GCF_002902575.1 Staphylococcus croceilyticus
GCACATCAGATAGTGACTCAGCATCAACGAGTGAAAGTGACTCAGAGTCAGCAAGCGCAAGCACATCAGATAGTGAGTCAGCATCAACGAGTGGAGGTGACTCAGAGTCGGTAAGTACAAGTGACTCAGAAAGCACATCAGGATCAGAAAGTGAGAGTCTTTCAGACTCAGCAAGTGCAAGTACATCAGACAGTGAGTCAGCATCAACAAGTGAGAGTGGTTCAGAGTCAGTAAGTACAAGCGACTCAGAAAGCA